>JANMGI010000443.1:0-2670 GCA_031374565.1 Paracoccaceae bacterium
CTCAGGCCGGGTTCACCGGGGTTGATGCTTTCGCCCTGTCGCTGCTTATCTACGCGGGGGCCTCGCATTTTCTGGCGCTGGCGAGTCTGTCTTCTGGCGCGCCGGAGATGGTGGCGGGGTTCACCCTGATCGCGATGAACCTGCGGCATGTGCTGTACGGCCCGGCCCTGATGCGGGAAGCCGGCGAAGGGGCGACGACCCGCCATGCCTGGGCCTGGGCCTGGGGGCTGACCGACGAGGTCTTCGGCCAGGCGCTGGGGTCGCTTGCGCGGGGGCAGCGGTTTTCGGAACGCTACATGTTCGGCCTGGGCCTTGGGGCCTATGCGGCCTGGGTTTCGGGCACGGTCGTCGGGGCTTACGCCGGGGGTGGCGCGCTGGAGGGCTGGCCTGCCGTGAACGCGGGCCTTGGTTTCATGCTGCCCGCGCTGTTCCTGGCGCTTCTCTTGTCGATCCTCAGCCGAGGGCAGCTTCCGGTCATTGCCGTCGCCGGTGCCGTGACCGTCGCCGCGACCCTGACGATCAGCGCGACCAGCGGCATTCTGCTGGGCATGCTGGCCGGAGCCGTAACCGGACTGGTGCGGACATGAACTTGGACCTCTTGACCGTCGCCCTGATGGCCGGGGCCGCAAACTGGGCCTTCCGGGTGCTGCCGATCATGGCGCGGACCGAGCGGCTGGCCACGTCCGGCTGGCTGGGGCGGTTCCTTGCCTCGACCGGACCGGCTGCCATTGCCACGCTGTTCGTCGCGGCGATCCTGCCGTCGCTGACGCCTGACGTTGCGCGCCTGTTGCCGGTGCTGGCCGGGACCTCGACCGTGCTGGCGGTCTGGTTCGCGCGAAAGTCGGTGGTGCAGGCAACGCTGGCCGGGGCGCTGCTCCATGGGTTGACGACCTGGGCCATTGGCTGACGGAAAGCTTGCGCCCCTCCCCCCGATGCGCGACCATGCGCCAAGGTCAGGAGGCCACGATGCTTGAGATTGGCCCGCAGAAAGTGGTGCATGTGATCTACCTGGCCCGTGAGGCCGGGGTCGGGGATGCTGAGCTTCACGCTTTCATCGGCGGCCTGAACGATGATGAAAAGGCGCATCTCACAGCAGTGGCCTGGGTCGGGCGCGGCGCATTCGAGCCTGAGGATTTCGACGAGGCGGTCAGGACAGCAATCGCCGAGGCGACGACACCCACTGCCGATTATCTGATGGGCATGCCGCATCTGGCCGAGAACCTTGAGGCCGGGCTTGACGCGCTTGGTGTCGATGTGTCGGGTGAAGAAGAGGACTTTCTTTAGGCGCATGAGCTGCACCCGCACCGGACCCACCCGTCCCGACCCGGCTTGACTCACTCCCCGATTTGCGCTGAAAACACCTTCGCGGCGGGGCAGTAGCTCAGTTGGGAGAGCGTATCGTTCGCAATGATAAGGTCAGGGGTTCGATCCCCCTCTGCTCCACCAATGACCAAGCCAATATATTGTTTTTAATTCGTAATTCCTCTGGCGTTCGCATGTTGCCAACATTCCTCCCATCATCTCGCTTTTGGATCAAGTGCCGGGTGGGTAGGGCACGTCTCCCGACTCGACAGTTTGGCAGCGAGCTTCCTAAGCTTGGCCCCTATTGTATCGGCTACCCCGTTCGTGCCCGTTCCAAGGCAACCGACGGGACTTAGCTGCTTGGGCTGTTGCAGGAAGCACAGAACCGCCCATACCGGCCATTCACTGGTCTGGAATGCAGATTTTGGCGTCAGATATTCTCGCGTGTGTACATCTCGAAAGGTGCGATGCTGGTCTGGTTGCTGCCAGGGTTGGCACAGGCGCGGATCATGCCGTCGATGGCGTCTCGCGCCAGCCGGGCAAGCGGATGGGAAACAACCATGGTCATCGTGCTGTCAAGAAGCGCCGCTCGGGTGACTTCGGTCAGGTCGTAGCGGACAACGACCAATTTGCCGGCCTTCCCGCTGGAGCGAAGGGCGGCGAGGGCTCCGCTGATGCCGCCGCCGGAGATGTAGAGGCCGACGAGGTCGGGATGTTCGGCTAGAAGCGTCTCGGTAAGCTCTTGCGCCACGGCTGCCGACTCGAAGGTGGAAATCGGTTCCAGCAAGGAGAACGTGGGCGCGTGTTCGCGGAAGTAACACCTGAACCCGGTCTCGTTCATCTCTTGATTCCTATAGCGGGGATTCCCCATCAGGATGCCGATCTTGCCCGGCGCTTTGCAGATATTTGCGAAGGTCCAGGCTGAGGTGCGGCCCACTTTCCAGTTGTCGAGCCCGATGTAGGACATCTGTCCGGTGACGCTTATCTGCGAGATCAGGGCAAAGACCGGGATGCCCTCTGCTTGGATGCGCTCCAACGCCTTTGTCACCACGGGGTGGACGGCGGAGGTCAGGCAGATGGCCTGGCAGGCGGAAGCCAGGGCAAGGGCCCGATCAGCCACATTCTGAGTCGAAAGATCCTCCATGAACTCGATCCGCAACTCGACATCATGGGCGCGTCGCCGATCCGGCTGCCGGTTACCTCGATGGCCCGGATGTACAGCGTTTTCGCGTCGATCCCGAGGTGAACCTTGCGCCAGTCTCGCGGTTCAGACGGCCCATGCTTCCTGGCCGACCACTCGCCATCGCCTGCGGCCTTCACACCCGTGCTATCGACCAGCACGTGCAAGGCGCCCGTGCTCGGGCGATA
>JANMGI010000484.1:0-2038 GCA_031374565.1 Paracoccaceae bacterium
ACAGTTCGCCGAACAGGGCCACCGCGATGTCGTCGGCCTTCTCGACGCTCATGGCCCTTCGAAGCCCCGGTCATGGGTCAGGGACGGCACCCTGCCCCGCGCCTCTGCGACTTTCCCAAGGTCCAGATCCACCAGCGTCACACCCGGTTCGGTGCCCGCATCGGCCAGGACTTCCCCCCAGGGCGCGATGGCCATCGAATGCCCATGCGTCTTGCGGCCCTTGCCGTTAGCCTCGGGATGGAACCCGGTTTGCGCCGGGGCCAGCACGAAGCAGCCCGTCTCGATGGCCCGCGCCCGCAACAGCGTTTCCCAATGCGCAGCGCCGGTGATGTGGTTGAACGCCGCCGGGACTGTGATCACCTGCGCACCGCCCTGCGCCAGCCGCCGGTAAAGCGCCGGAAACCGCACATCGTAGCAGACCGTCATCCCGATCTTCGCAAACGGAGTCTCGACCACCACCGCCTTCGACCCGGGCCGATAGCCGTCGCTTTCGCGGTAGACCTCGGTTGCCGAGACATTGACGTCGAACATATGAATTTTGTCGTAGCGTGCGGCGATGCTGCCATCGGGGGTGATCAGGAAACTGCGATTGGCAAAACGCCCGTCACCGTCTTGGGTCAGAAGCCCAAGCGATCCGATCAGCAACCAGATGCCCGCCGCCTTCGCCTCGGCCTGAAGGGCGGCAAGCGTTTGATCGTCCCTTTCATACCGGAAGACGGCCCGCTGGTGCGCCCGGCTGGAGGATAGCCCGTTCGTCAATTCCGGTGTCAGGACAAAACCCGCACCCCCAGCGACCGCTTGGCGGATGTAACCCACCGTCACTGCCAGATTGGCCGCCGGGTCGTCAGAGACATTCAATTGGAGCAGACCGGTCCGCATCAGGCGGCCAGCATAGGGTCTAGCTTGCCCGCCTCGTCCAGCGCGTAAAGGTCATCGCAACCGCCGACATGGGTGTCGCCTACGAAAATCTGCGGCACGGTCCGGCGGCCCTTGGCGCGCTGGATCATTGCTTCGCGCAAGGTGGGGTCGCGGCTGACGTCGATCTCGGCATAGGCCACCCCTTTCTTCTGCAACAGCCGCTTGGCCGCGTGGCAGTAGGGGCAAATCGGCGTAGTGTAGATTTCGACAGAACGCATAGGGCACCTCATTCGCGCCCAGACTATAGGGATTCAGCCGTCTTTCGCAACGCGGGCCAGCCCCAGAACCGACACCGACCGTGCCCCTGCCGCAAAAAGTGACTCTGTCGCTGCCGCAAAGGTCGCGCCCGACGTCATCACGTCGTCGACCAGCAAGATATTGCGCCCCACCACCTGCTTCGCGCGCGCGTCTGGCACCCGGAAAGCGCCAACCAGATTGGCAAAGCGGGCGTCGCGGGTCTTGCCTTCCTGGCTTCCGGTCGTGCGGCTGCGGATCAGCGCGTCGGGGCAATTGTCCAGCTTGGCCGCCTTGGCGATGGCGCGGGACAGCAGTGCCGCCTGATTGAACCGCCGCCGGAAAAGCCGCATCCAGTGCAGGGGCACCGGCACCACCAGCATATCCGGTTGCAGGATCGGCAATGCCGCCTTCAGCATCCAGGCCGAAGCTGGTCGCGCCAGATCCATTCGGTCGCCGTGCTTCAGCGCCAGCACCAGTCGCCGCCCGTTGTCGCGGTACATCAGCGCTGCTCGGCCCCGATCCCAGGGTCGGGCGACGGTCATGCAGTCATCGCAAAGCGCGCGTTCCTCGGCGTCCTGTCCTGGCAGGGGCACACCGCACTGGTCGCAGACCATGCCTGAGATAAAGGGGGTTTCGCGCCAGCAGTCGCTGCACATGCCGAAGTCGGATTGCACAGGGGCTTGGCAGGAAATGCACTGCGGCGGATACAGCAGTTGCAGCGCGCCTTGCATTCTCATTCCGCCCTCCTAAAATCCCGCCGATGACCCAGCCGCCTGCCCTGACGGATCTTGTGGCACTTTCCCGCCACCGCGCCCGCGCCAAGGCTTTGCCCACCCATGACGCGGCGATGTTCCTGCACCGACTCGCTCTGGCTGACCTGCAG
>JANMGI010000380.1:0-2793 GCA_031374565.1 Paracoccaceae bacterium
CTGACCTATTTCAGCGCCTGGCAGAAAGACCATGACAAGCGCTGCGACCTTGAGGCCGGGATGGCCAAGCTTCTGGGCGCCCGCGTCGCCTGGGCCTCTGCCGACAACGCCTTGCAGATCCACGGCGGCAACGGTTTTGCACTGGAATACCGGATCAGCCGCATCCTTTGTGACGCGCGCATCCTGAACATCTTCGAAGGGGCCGCCGAAATTCAGGCCACGGTGATCGCGCGGCGGCTGCTGGAGTGAATTTCTTTGCCATCCCCTTGCCCGCCTGCAACACTGACCCACATTGATCGATGTTGACACTGTAAAGACTGGAGTGGGTGATGGCAGAAACTGTCCTTTTGACCGGCGTTTCCGGGTTCATCGCCAAGCATATCGCGCTCAAGCTTCTGAACGCAGGCTACAACGTCCGGGGCACCCTGCGCCGCCTGGACCGCGCGGCTGAAGTTCACGCCGCCCTCCAGCCCTACCTCACCGAAACCGCGGGCCAACTCAGCCTTGTGCAAACTGATCTTGAATCCGACGCTGGCTGGGCCGACGCGATGGGGGGCGTACACGCCCTTGTCCACACCGCCTCTCCCTTTCCCATCGCCCAGCCAAAAGATCCCGCCACGGTCATTCGTCCCGCCGTCGAAGGCACCGAGCGCGTGTTGAAAGCCGCCGCAGCCGCTGGGGTGACGCGGGTGGTCCTGACCTCGTCCAGCGTTGCCATCCTGAACGACTCCAAGCCAGACACGCTGCACGATGAGGCCGACTGGTGCGATGTCCACCTGCCCTCTACCACTCCCTATGCCAAGTCGAAAACCCTCGCCGAACGCTCAGCGTGGGAGATCGCCAAAGCGCGCGGCTTGAAGCTGACGACGATCAACCCCGGCCTCGTCCTTGGCCCGCCGCTTGATGAACATTACGGCTCATCGCTTGGCCTTGTCGAACGGTTCATGAAAGGGAAGGACCCGATGTTGCCCTCCCTTGGCTTTCCGATCGTCGATGTCCGTGACGTGGCCGAAATGCACCTGCGCGCGCTTCAGCGGCCCGAGACAGAAGGGCGGCGCTACATCGCTGCGTCCGGCACGATGGCCTTTGTTGACATGGGCCGTACCCTCAAGGCCGCCTACCCGACCCGCCGCATTCCGACCCGCCAGGCGCCTAACGCGCTGGTCCGTTTCCTGTCGCTCTTTGATGCCTCGATCAAGTCGATCCTGCCAAAGCTTGGGCATATGGAACGGGTCTCGAACGCCCGCGCGGTGCAAGAGATGCAGATGGAGTTCATCGCACCGAAAGCCGCCCTACTGGCCTCGGCCGACTGGCTGGCCAAGCACGGCAAGGTCTGGCACTGACCTCAGGCCCCACCGCGCGAAGGGCGCGCAGCCCCAAGGCGCGGATGCAGCCTGCCGGCGACGCTCCAGGCGGCGACAAGCCCAAGGCCGGCGACAACAAAAATCCCCGGCAAGGGTGCAACCCAAAGGACCAGCCAGGCGGCCCCCGGCGTCAGGATGCCCGACACATCGCGGAAGCTGGAATAGACCGCCGACATCTCGGTCCGCTCGGACGGCTTCACCGACATCAGGAACGGCAGACCGCCCACCACATCCAGCGTGACCAGAAACACCGAAGCCCCCATCGTCAGCGCAACCGTGGCCCAGGGTAGAAACGAAAGCAGCCCCGCTGACAGGAACAAAGTCCCGCAGGCCCCGAAGGCAAAACGCACCGACCTGCGCACCGAAAGCCTGCGCACCAACCGGTTCAGCGCCGGGGCGGCGAACAGCGTCGCGTTGGTGATCGACAGGGCAATGCCGCCAACCTTGTCGCCAAGCCCCGCCTCGATGCAGAAGATCGGCAGGTAGACGACATAGACCCACCAGCCACAACTGCGCATCACTGCGAACATCCAGCCCGCAATCAGCCGGGGCTGGCTGAAGAACCGCCCCAGATAACCCAACGGGTTGACCGCCGGCCGCTTGGCCCGGGCGATCTGCTTGCCGTTGCCCAGCCGCAGGACCCAGAAGCTGACCAGAAGCACCAGCGCGCAGCTGCCCGATGCGATGAATGGCAGCGCGTGCCAATGGTGGTAAAGCCAGACCCCCGTCATCGGCCCCAGCGCCCAGGGTGCGGCTGCATAGACCATTTGCGTCGACTGACTGCGCCCCAGGTTCGCCCGGTCTACGTAATCCAGCACATAGGCGTTCAGGCAGACGAAGATCGTCACTGTCGCCATGGCGTTGCAGATCAAGGCCATCGGCACCGACCACACCGTCCCGATCGCCCCCAGCGTATTGCCGATCAGATAGAGGCAAACGCCGCCCGTATACGCCCAGCGTCGCGGAATCCGCCGCGTGGCCCAGGGCACCATCAACCCCCAGATCAAAGCGATGATCCCGGCAATGAAGAACACGACCGACGTGGTCTGCGCGTCGCCCAAAGCGTCATAGACCACCAGCGGCATGGTTGAAATCAACATGCCCCGGATCGAGGCATCAAGCCCGGAAAGGAGCGCGAAATGCTCGATCCGGGGGGTGGGGCTGTGTCGCAGCGCCAGCGGCAGGTAACGGGTGGCCATGCGGTGACTTGGACGGCGGAAGCCGGGTTCCGTCTGTCATAAAGACGACATCACTCGTCGTTTCAGGCCGGTCGGCTCAGAAGGTCAACCAACCGCAAGCGGGCCTCGGGCAGGGGCCGGTCCTGCAACACAGGGCGAAGGCCACGGTCCAGAAAGAACCCGGTCAGCTGCAACCCTTGCAGCACGTCGCCGGGCGAAAGCGCCGCCGCGCCGGTCAGCCCCGATGGCAG
>JANMGI010000502.1:0-6860 GCA_031374565.1 Paracoccaceae bacterium
AGAGACCGGTCCGATAATCGACCGACCAAAGGAAATGTCGAAGATGGCAATGACCACGAGCACCACGCTGGCCCTGATTCTGGCGCTTGTCGCCGCACCGCTGGCGGCGCAGACCACCGCGGACCCGGCAAAGACCGAAGAAACCGCACCCGCCGACGCCGCCACAACCGAGGACCTCGCCATGGGCCAGGAGGTTGGCGCAGCCGATGGTCCGGGCAGCACATACGCCGCTGCAAAGTTCGAAGCGTGGGAGCAGAAATGCGTCCGCACCGAATCCGGCATCGACCCGTGCCAGCTTTACCTTCTCTTGAAGGACAAGGACGGCAATTCGGTCGCCGAATTCACCATGTTCAACCTGCCGAAAGGCGGCGAAAGCCCGGCTGTCGCGGGTGCCACGTTCATCGCCCCGCTGGAAACCCTGCTGACCACCGGCATGACCTTCCAGATCGACGCCGCCAAGGGCAAGGTCTACCCGTTCACGTTCTGCACCCAGATCGGCTGCATTGCCCGCATCGGCTTTACCGCTGAAGAAATCGCCGGCATGAAGCAGGGCGCAAATGCAACGATCACCATAGTGCCTTTCGTCGCCCCCGACGAAAAGGTCGAACTGACCTTGTCGCTGAAGGGCTTCACCGCAGGGTTTGACGCGGTCACCGCAGCAAACGATGCCGCCGACGCCGCTGCGGCTGCCGCTCCTCCTAAAGATGGCGCTGCCGCACCGGCAGACGCCACCGCTGCTCCGGCAGCCCCATAACTGGACGGTTAGTCCTGTCGAGCATGAAACTCCGGGCCGGTCCGAAAGGATCGGCCCATTTCCGTCAGGCCGACCGGAACGCAAGCACTGCGTTCAATCCTCCAAACGCAAAGGCGTTGGACAGCGCCGCCTGCACCCGCGCCCTGCGCGCCACGTTCGGCACCACGTCCAGCGCGCAGTCGGGGTCCGCCGCCTGAAATCCGATCGTTGGGGGCACGATCCCCTCGGTCAGCGCCAGAATGCAGGCCATCGCCTCCAGCGCCCCGGTCGCCCCGATTGCATGGCCATGCATCGCCTTGGTCGATGACACCAACGGTCCACCAACTCCGAACACCGCCCGGATCGCCGCAGTCTCTGCCCGGTCGTTCGCCAGCGTTCCCGTACCATGTGCGTTGATGTAGCCGACCTCACTTGCGTCCATCCCCGCATCTTGCAAGGCCGCCCGCATCGCCCGCGCCGCACCCTCGGCGTTCGGGGCCACGATATCCCCGGCATCCGCCGTCATCCCGAACCCTGCCACTTCCGCCAGCACCCGCGCGCCCCGCGCGCGGGCGTGGTCTTCCGCTTCAAGAACCAGCACTCCGGCCCCGTCGCCGATCACCATTCCCTTGCGCCCCAGACTGAACGGACGGCACGCATCCGGCGCCAGCACCCGCAAGCCTTCCCAGGCCTTGATCCCGCCGAAGCACAGCATCGCCTCGGCCCCCCCGGTCAGCATCACATCTGCCGCGCCCAGCCTGATCTGCTGCAAAGCCAACCCCATCGCGTGGTTCGCACTGGCGCAGGCCGAGGATACCGCCAGCACCGGCCCGCTCATCCCGTGCCGGATTGACAGGTGCGAGGCTGGCGCATTCATCATCAGCCTTGGCACCACCAAGGGTGACACTCGGTTTTTCCCCTCGGCAAAGACCGCGCGGTAGCTGTCTTCCCAGGTCTGAAGCCCCCCCGCCGCCGTCCCAAGAATCACGCCCGCACGCACGCCAAGCCCGTCCGGCAAGCCCGCCATCGCCATCGCCTCGGCCCCGGCGACCAGGGCGAATTGCGTCACCCGGTCGTAAAGCGGAAGGTCCTTCGCGGCAAACCGGTCCTGCGGCTGCCAGTCTCGCACTTCAGCTCCGATGCGGATGGACAGACGATCCGCGTCCCGAAATCCCAACGGCCCGATCCCGCAGCGCCCGTCGCGGAATGCCTGCAAGGTTCCCGGCACATCCTGCGCCAGCGCGTTCACCGTGCCGATGCCGGTGACGACGACCCGCCTCATGCCGCCCAGTCTCATGCCGGCCGGAGCGCGATCAGCCGCTCGACACCCGCGACAATGCTGGGGACAGAAGAAAAGTCGAAATCCGGCTGATCGGGTTCATTCGCGTTGAACGGCACCGCAATATCGAACCGTTCTTCCAGCGCAAAGATCGCCTCGACCTTTCCCAGACTGTCCAGCCCAAGGCCATCGACGGTCGCATCGGTCGCAATCTCATGCGGGGGCAGCAGCAACTGTTTC
Organism: Paracoccaceae bacterium; assembly: GCA_031374565.1. Lineage (GTDB taxonomy): Bacteria > Pseudomonadota > Alphaproteobacteria > Rhodobacterales > Rhodobacteraceae > Tabrizicola. The sequence goes on from JANMGI010000502.1 coordinate 2,253, forward strand.
GCCAGGATTGCGATCACCGCTGTCTCGATCTCGGCCCGGCTCATCACTCCGCCTCCGGCTCGCTCTTTTCCAGTGCCGCCACCCGTGCCGCCAACCGGGGCAACCGGCGCAGCGCCTTCTGAATCTCGACGTGAGTCTCCATCTTCACCGCCGGATAGCCCAGCAGCACCCTACCCGCCGGTGCATTGGTAAAGATCTTCGTCGCCCCGCCACAGATCACGTCGTCGCCGACGAAGATGTTGTCGTTGACCCCGCACTGCCCACCCATCACCACCCGGTCGCCAATCCGCGCTGATCCGGCAATGCCGACCTGCCCGCACAATAGGCAATCTCGCCCGATCTGCACGTTGTGACCAATGTGGACAAGGTTATCCAGCTTGGTCCCCGCCCCGATCACCGTATCCCGGATCGTGCCACGGTCGATGCAGACATTCGCGCCAATTTCGACATCATCCCCTATGGTTACAGCGCCCAGCGAATGTATCCGCGTCCAGCTTTGGTCCTTGATGTCGGCCCTTGACCCCAAGGTCTCGCGAATTTCCTCGACCCCGGACTTCTCGGGCGTCACAAAGCTGAAACCATCTGCCCCAATCACCGCACCCGGCTGACAAATGAAGCGGTCGCCGATGGTGACCCGCGCCCCGATCCGCGCACCCTGCAGGATCAGTGCATCCGCTCCGATCCGCGCGCCCTCGGCAATTGACACATGGCTGGCAATCCGCGCGCCCGGCCCGATCCTGACCCCCGCACCGATCACCACAAACGGCCCGATGGCAGCGCCTGCACCGATTTCAGCCGAAGGGTCCACCACGGCCAGCGGATGCACCCCCGGCGCTATCGCCGGTCCCGGGTCCATCAGCCGCGTCAGCCCCGCCATTGCCAACCGCCCGCGCGGCGCGAAGATCGCGGCCTTCAGCCCCATCGACCGCCAATCCGCACCCGGCCAGACAATCGCCGCAAGCGCCCGCCCTTTGCCGATCCCGTCGCCGTAGCGAGGGTCCATCGCCAGCGCCAGATGCTCCGGTCCCGCCGCCTGCGGTTCAGAGGCACCCTCGACCATCAGGTCAAGTTCGCCCTCGGCCTCGGCCCCAAGCGCGCGCGCGATATCCCCGATCCTGTGGCCCATGGCTCCCCCGGCAGTCTTCTGCGCAGGTTTAGCCCTGAACGCCCGCCAGTTCCACCCCGGCCACCGACAACGCGTCATACAGCGCCGCATCCCGCCCGTAGATATCCCGGCGATAGGTCATCCGACCCTTCGCATCCGGATAGGCGGTGAAGTAGACCAGATGCACCGGCAGCGACTGCTTCAGCTTCACCAGCGTTTCCTTGCCGGACTCCAGCGCCTCGTTGAACTCTGCCTCGGCATCGTCGGTCTGCCAGGACAAAAGCTCATGCGCGAGGTCAAACGGGTCCGCCACCCGGATGCAGCCATGGCTGTAGGCCCTGACCTCGTTGGCGAACAGCGACTTAGAAGGAGTGTCATGCAGATAGATGTTGTAGGGGTTCGGGAACATGAACTTCACTTTCCCCAGCGCGTTGCCGTCCGACGGCGGCTGGCGCAGCGCATAAGGGAAGTTCCGCGCATTATAGGCGGCAAAGTTGACCGACCCGCGCGACACCACCCGGCCCCGCCCGTCCACGACCTGCAAATGCCCCACCGCATTCGGGTTCTGCTGCAAAAGCGGCAGGTATTCCTTCACGATGATCGACCGCGGCACCCCCCACGAGGGGTTGATCACCATATGCTCCATCTCGTCGGAAAATTCGGGACTCCGCTGGTCGGGCACGTTCTTCCCGATCACCACCCGGGTTTCGAAGATCGTCTTGCCCCCGTCGATGATCTTGGCACGGAAGTCGGGCAGGTTCACCCAGACATACTTCACATCGCGGTCGATGTGCATCCAGCGCTCGCGCTCCATCGCGACGATCACCGATTTCAGCCGCGCTTCCGGGCCGATGTTGATCTCGGCCACCGTGCTTTCGCCTGCCGTGCCATCCGGGGTCAGCCCGTGGTTCAGCTGGAACGCCGTCACCGCCGTCTGTACCGCCCGGTCATAGCTCGCTGTTGCCGTGGCCCCCAGATAGCCCATCCGCATCAACCGGTCGCGCAGCACGATCAGCGCAGGTCCGGTGTCCCCCGGCGCAAGCGAGGCTGCCGGCACCAGCTCGCCCCAGCCGCCCGATTGTATCTGCGCTTCTAGCCCAAGCTTGGCCTTCATCAGTTGCAGATAGGGCAACGACTTCGGCTCCAGCCAGGCCAGCACCGCCTCAGGGTCGCCCTTGGCGATCCGGGACAGCAGCACCTGCGGCTCAATGACGTTGATCTCGCGCACGATGCCCGCATCAACATCCTTTGGCGTCAGGGCACCCGAGGTCAGGTCATGCGACCAGGCAAGGTAAGCCCGCGTCATTTCCACTTCCACGCGGCCCCGGTCGCCCTCGGTCTCGGCCGCGCGCAAGAGTGCCGTCAGCTTCGCTGCATCATAGCGCGCCACCGGCAACCCATGGTCCTTTGCCGTGGCAATCGCCGCCAGGAACGCCTGCCGCCGCGCCGTATCTTCTGCCCCGGTCCACAGCGTGTCGTAGGCCGTCGTCCGGTACCATTCGGCAATCGCCTCATCTTTCGATGCAGTCGCAGCCAGCGATTGGGTGAAGGCCGCAGATTGCGCATCCGCCATCGGGGCAAGCCCCTGGGCCATGACGAACGACAGCGACACAAGCAACGAACGGCAGCCCAGCTTGTGCAGGACGGGGAAATTCATTCAGCCCTCTATCTCAATACCTTGACGCAGCTTTTCCCCCTTTTCGCACATCCGCGCGGGCTGTCCATTCACAAACCCGAACCACGCCATTCTGACCATCAACTGTATCCGCCGCAGCAACAGTTCCGGGCAAAACCGATGCATCTGAACAACACTGACAGCATTTTTCGGGCGTTAAGCAAAAGTTTGCCGATTGAGGTTGTGCTACCCCCCACGCGGACAATCGGCGCTTGGGCTTCGATTCGACTTGTGCAATAACGTCGTTGCGCTTGGGGAAAAAGTTGCACAAACGCTGCGAAACGGCAGTCGAAGACAGCACGGGGACAGACGTTAGAATGACGGACAACCAGCTCAACAGCGTCTCGCGGCGCGGCCTTCTTGGCGCATTCGCGGCGACAGCACTTGTGGCAGCACCAACTTACACCAACGCTTTCGGCCTTCTGAAGGGCGCAGGCGACATTCGCAGAATCCGTATGTATTCGGGCCGTACCGGCGAGAGCATGGACACGATCTACTGGATCGAAGGCGAATACATTCCGGAAGTCGTCAAGGAAATCAACCACTTCATGCGCGACTGGCGGTCAGACGATGTCGTCAAGATGGACCCGCGCAACTTTGACATCATGGCTGCCGCGCACCGGCTGATGGATGTCTCTGAACCCTACATGCTTCTGTCGGGCTACCGCTCTCCCGCGACCAACGCGATGCTGCGGTCGCATTCGAAGGGCGTCGCCAAGAACTCGCTGCACATGAAAGGTCAGGCAGCTGATCTGCGGCTGCAATCGCGGTCGGTCGGCCAGATGGCCAAGGCTGCAGCGGCGTGTTCTGCTGGCGGTGTCGGCAAGTATTCCCGCTCGAACTTCGTGCACATGGATTGCGGCCCGATCCGCAGCTGGGGCGGCTGAGGCAAAGCCACACTGGAAAAACAGGCGCCTCCGGGCGCCTTTTTCATTTCGACTCTTACCGATTTTCCCGACCGCCCGACACGGGCGTCCCCTCTCCCCAAGGGGGGTGAGGGCCAGGGTGAGGGGACTTCACCCAAGCGGGCCGGCCTCGGGATCATCGGCGTCATCCTGACCTTCGCCGCCCTCGACCTGCCGCCCCCGGAACCCCATCGCCACCACGAATTTTTCCGAACTGTCCGCCCGGCTTGCCGGCGGCTTCACGTTCGCGACCTTCTTGAAGTTCTTCTTCAACAGGGTCTGCATCTCATGTTCGGCCCCGCCCGCCAGAACCTTGGCGACAAAGGTGCCGTCATCCTCCAGCACGTCAAACGCAAAGGCCAGTGCCGCCTCGATCAGGGCAACGATCCGCAGGTGATCCGTGCCTTTGTGTCCGCTTGCAGCTGCGGCCATGTCCGACATCACCACATCGGCCCGACCACCCAGCCAGCTCTTGACCTTGTCCTCTGCCCCGTCCTCCAGAAAATCCAGCTGGTGAAGCTCGGCACCGGAAATCGGTTCCACCTCTTGCAGGTCAACGCCAAGGACATAGCCCACGGGCTTTTTCGGGTTCTGGCCCAAGGTATTGACCCGCAGCGACGCCACCTGGCACCAGCCCCCCGGCGCGCAGCCAAGGTCCACGACGCGCGCTCCCGGTTTAAGGAACCCGTATTTGTCGTCCAGCTCGGAAATCTTGTAGGCCGCCCTGCCGCGAAATCCCTCTTTCCGCGCTCGGATCACGTAGGGATCGTTCAGCTGCCGCTCCAGCCACAGCGTGGACGAAAGCTTGCGCCCCTTCGCGGTCTTCACCCGCACCCGCAACTCGCGCTGTCCACGCCCCGAATTCGGCTTTTCCGTCATGTGTAGGGTCCGTCCGCCAGCACGCCATCCGCGCTCATCTGCGC
>JANMGI010000524.1:0-3961 GCA_031374565.1 Paracoccaceae bacterium
GACGTGAAACCGGCGGCGATCTGCTTACATGCCCGACTGAGTGTCCTGCGCTTCGTCCTGGATCACTTCACCGGCGGTTTCCAGATCACGGCCCGCGCCCTGAATGGTCTCACAAGCGACAAGGCCCAGCAGGGCGAAAAGAGCGATGGCTTTGGTCATGGGTCAGGTCCTTTGCTGCAAATCCAGTTTTAAACGCGCCAGATGACCTCCCGTTCCCATCGTCCCGCTCATACGGTTGAAGATTGCCGATTAAAGATTGCCGATCTGGGCGCGCGTATGGACGCAACCCATACCGAACCCATACCCAAGCCAGACGCTTAACCCCCTGTTAACCATCCTCTGCCACGCTGACCCAATGAAAGCCCTCATCCCCCTGCTTTTCCTTGCCGCCTGTGGTGCCTCCCCCGCGCCGGAGTTCTTCGGGGCCACCCGCACCGACATCACCCTAAACAACCGGAATTACACGGTTTTCCAGAAGGGGGAGAGGGTGGAAGTCATCCGCCTCGGCTACGCCCACCGGGGCGAGCATCAGGACATCCGCGCCACGATGATCGAGCTGATCCCCCGCGTCACCGGTTGCAAACTGCGGGAGTCGACGTTAGCCGGCGACAGCGGAGAAATGCGCGGCTCTCTCGACTGTCCGGCTTGACTTGAAGCCCTGAAAAGCCAAGAAGCAGGCACCGAGACCCAGGGTCCTGCCATGCCGACACTCGACCTTTCCCGCACCCTGCCGCAGGCCCGGATAGCCGAGCTTCCGAACCCCTATTTCGGCAAGGTCCGCGACTGTTACGACCTGCCGGATAACACCCGTCTCCTGATCTCGTCCGACCGGATTTCGGCCTTCGACCAGATCCTTGCGGTGATCCCCTGGAAGGGTCAGGTCCTGACCCAGCTTGCCCGCTACTGGTTTGAAAAGACGGATGATATCGCCGCGAACCATGTCATCTCTTACCCCGACCCGAACGTCGTTCTGGGCCGAAAACTCACCATTCTCCCGGTCGAGATCGTCGTCCGCGGCTATCTTGCGGGCGCTACCTCCACCTCGATCCTGACGCAATATTCCAAGGGCCGGCGTCAGATGTACGGCCACAGCCTTCCCGATGGTCTGCGCGCCAACCAGGCCCTGCCGCAGGCGATCATCACCCCAACATCCAAGGCCTTCGATGGCGGCCACGACGAGCCGCTGACGGCCGCCGAGATCATCGACACCGGCCTCTTAACAAAATCCCAATGGGATGAGGTTAGTGCCAAGGCCCTCGCCCTGTTCGCCCGGGGCCAGCAGCTTGCAGCCAAGCGCGGGCTGATCTTGGTGGACACCAAATACGAATTCGGCACCGACGCAGACGGGAACATTCTTCTGGCGGACGAGATTCACACGCCCGACTCCAGCCGCTACTGGATCGCGGATGGCTATCAGTCGGCCTTTGATGCGGGCGACCGACCACCGAGTTTCGACAAGGACGTGATCCGCTCGTGGGTCGTCGCGCGCTGCGATCCCTACAAGGACCAGTTTCCGGCGATCCCACTGGAAATCATTGAGAAAACGGCGAAGGTCTACATCAACGCGTTTGAGGCAATCACCGGCCAGCCCCTCGCGCCGGACACGTCGGGCACAACTCCGTTGGACCGGATCCGCTCCAACCTGACGCCGTTCTTCACGACATAGGCTGTTCGCGCTAACAGTATTGAAATCCAAGGGGGGGGACGACCATGATTCTCAGCTGTGGCGAAGCGCTGATCGACATGCTGCCCAGAACATCCGGCGAAGGCGAGGCGTGCTTTGCCCCCTACGCCGGGGGGGCGGTCTTCAACACGGCCATCGCTTTGGGTCGCCTCGGTGCCCCGTCGGCATTCTTCTCGGGCGTTTCCAATGACATGCTGGGTGAAATCCTGGCCGATACGCTGACCGCATCAAAAGTCGACACCCGCCATCTGGCCCGCTCGGACCGGCCCACCACGGTGGCTTTCGTCAAGCTGGTGAACGGTCAGGCCACCTATGCTTTCTACGACGAAGGCACAGCGGGCCGGATGCTCTCAACGGGCGACCTTCCAAGCCTTCCGGCTGACATCGACACGCTTTTCCTCGGTGGCATCAGTCTGGTGAATGACCCCGCCGCCAGCACTTATGAGGCGTTGCAGGCCCGCGACTGTGCCACCCGCGTTACCATGGTCGACCCCAACATCCGCCCCGGGTTCATTGCCGGAAAAGAGGCTGCATACCGCGCCCGAATCGAGCGGATGGTGGCACGCGCGGACATTGTGAAACTGTCGGACGAAGACCTGCACTGGCTGGAAGGGCAGGGCGACCTGACGGCTCTGGCGCGCGGGATTCTGGCCAAGGGGCCGAAGGTTGTCTTCATCACCGAAGGCGCGAACGGCGCCAGGGCGGTGACGGCGACACAGGATATTTTTGTGGCGGCGCAAAAGGTTACGGTTGTCGATACGGTCGGGGCAGGTGACACGTTCAACGCCGGGGTCCTTGCCGCGCTGCATCAGGCGGGAAGCTTGACCAAGGACGGCGTGGCGAACCTGTCGGACGCGACGTTGACGGCGGCTCTCAGCCTTGGAACCCGCGCGGCAGCGATCACCGTCAGCCGCGCCGGGGCAAACCCGCCCTGGGCCAGGGAATTGTGAGAGCCGTCCTTCAACGCGTCACCGAGGCCCGCGTTCACGTCGATGGTGCGCTGATCGCACAGACGGGACAGGGTTTTCTGATCCTCGTCTGTGCAATGAACGGCGACACCGAAGCGCAGGCGGAAAAGCTGGCCTCCAAGATCGCCAAGCTGCGGGTCTTCAAGGACGACCAAGGCAAGATGAACCTGTCGGTCCGCGACATCGGCGGGTCGGCCCTTGTGGTCAGCCAGTTCACGCTGGCCGCCGATCTGCGCGGCAACCGTCCGGGGTTTTCGACCGCCGCACCCCCAGCCGAAGGTGAGCGGCTTTACCGTCACTTCAGCCAAAGCCTTGTAAATGAAGGTATTCCCGTTGAAAACGGGCAGTTCGGCGCCGACATGGCGGTCAGTCTGGTGAACGACGGGCCGGTGACCATCTGTATGGACACCGACCAGCTTTAGGTTAGTTGAACGGATTGCCCGGCGTGCGTTTGCTGATCACGTCGCTGCAATCGACCAAAGCCCCGATCGACGCGCTGGAGCCCGAAAGTGAATAGTTCTGCACGTCCGCGCCGTCCTTGTCGCGCAGGTAAAGCCGGTTTCCGCGCGCTACTTCTGTGACAAAGTTGATGCCGGCCTGATCGTCGGGCAGGTAGAACAGCACCGAGTTCTGGTAAAGCTCGGCCCCGGTCAGATTCCACGGTGCCCGGCGGTCGATCTGCACGCCCAGATCAGCGGTCTGGCCCTCGCCGAACGTCCAGGCAGAGGAATAGAACTGCAACTGCACCGCTCCATCCGGAAAGGTCCAGATCGAAAAGCTTTCGCCTGGGGCCTTCACCTCGGCCACGCAGCCAACGGACCCGTCATCCCAGCCGACGACGGAAACCTCCCAATGCTTGTGCGAAAACAGAATCTCGGACTGCTGCGCATCCGCTGCGCCAGCAAAGGCCACCATCAATGCGGTGGCAAAGCCAAGGTGAAATTTCATCTCATTGTCCCGTCAAATCGTCCCTTCAGCAATTTCTCACCCGAAGGAGGCGATTCAGGCAAATGAAACTTGCTGTCATGCAGGCGACAGTCTGTGCCTGTTGCCCGATCAAGCCCCGATCAAGCCCCGATCAAGCCGCCCATTCCCAGGGGTTGGAAAACTGGCCCAGCACCGAGGCGACCGCTGCATCCTCGACCGGCGCGGATTTCGCAAGCTGCGCCACCAGCCCGCGTTTTTTGTCTTCGGCGACCGAAACCACCCGGGCCGCGATGCCGGCCTCGGACAGTGCCGCGTCATAAGTCCGGGTGATCGCCATCCGGCGCAGGTCAGGCTTGAACACCTTGCCCACTGCGGTCTTCGG
>JANMGI010000554.1:0-2265 GCA_031374565.1 Paracoccaceae bacterium
ATCAGGCAAGCAACCGCGCCCCATCCGTTCCGGTGACCCGAACCTCCAGAATCGTCCCCTCCGGCTGGTCGGTCCCGAAAGCCACCTCGGCGAAGCCTTCCGTCCGCCCGACACGGCTCCCCTCGGTCAGCACCCGGTGGATCCGCCCGACCTGCGCCGCCAGATGATCCCCCAGAACCCGGTCGCCCAGACCCCGCAGCCGCGCTGCCCTCTCCTTGATTTCCGGCCCCCGCACCTGCGGCATCCGCGCGGCAGGGGTCCCCTTGCGGGGAGAGAACGGGAAGACATGCAGGAAGGTCAGCCCGCAGTCCGCCACCAAGTCCATCGACCGCCGGAACATCTCCTCCGTCTCGGTCGGGAACCCCGCGATGATGTCGGCCCCGAAGACCATTTCGGGCCGCGACGCTTTCACCTCCTCGCAGAACCGGATCGCATCATCCCGCAGGTGCCGCCGCTTCATCCGTTTCAGGATCAGATCATCCCCAGCCTGCAGCGACAGGTGAAGGTGCGGCATCAACCGAGGTTCCGTCGCAATCGCCTCGATCAGAGCGGGGTCCGCCTCGATGCTGTCGATCGACGAAATCCGCAGCCGAGGAACCGAGGTCAGCTTCAGAATCCGCCGCACGAGGTCACCCAGCTTCAGCTCCCCCGGCAGATCGGCGCCCCATGAGGTCAGATCAACCCCCGTCAGCACCACCTCGTTGAAGCCCCGGTCGACCAGCCGGTTGATCTGCTCGACCACCACCCCCGCCGGAACCGACCGAGAGTTGCCCCGACCGAACGGAATGATGCAGAACGTGCAGCGATGGTCGCAGCCGTTCTGGACCTGAACATAGGCCCGGTGCCGCCCGAACCCGTCGATCAGATGCCTCGCCGTTTCGCGCACCGACATGATGTCGTCGACCTGCACCCGCTCGGTCACCCCGATCAGGTCCGGCGCCGCGATCCCGCGCCAGGTCTCGGCCTGCATCTTCTCGTGATTGCCCACCACCCGCGTCACTTCTGGCATCGCCGCGAAGGTCTCGGGTTCGGTCTGCGCCGCGCATCCCGTCACGATGATCGCCGCCCCGGGGTTTTCCCGCGACAGCCGCCGGATTTCCTGCTTGGCCTTCCGCACTGCCTCGGCCGTCACAGCGCAGGTGTTGACGATTACAGCCTCGGACAGCCCCGCCGCCGCCGCAAGCTCTTTCATCGCCTCGGTTTCATAGGCGTTCAGCCGACACCCCAGCGTCGCGAAGACCGGCGGTTTCTGGGGCGCATTCATCTGTTCGCCGCAATATAGTCGGGCGCCAGCAGCCCGTCGAACACGCGCGCCACCGGACCAGTCAGCCAGACGCCATCCTCGCGCCAGTCGACCTCCAGCATGCCGCCGTCCATCTCCAGTTCCACCTGCCGCCCTGTCATCCCCCGCAGATGCGCTGCGACCGCCGTCGCACAGGCCCCCGAGCCACAAGCCAGCGTGATGCCCGCCCCCCGTTCCCACACCCGGATCCGAAGCCGGCCAGTTGCGGTCAGCGCGGCGAACTCCACGTTGGTCCGCTGCGGAAAGAGCGGGTCATGCTCGATCTGCGGACCAAGGGTGGCAAGGCCCACCGTTCCGACGTCCTCGACGAAATGCACACAGTGCGGGTTGCCTATGCCGATTGCTACCGGGTCGCCGGAGAGTGGCAGATGCAGGTGGTCAACCTCACGCGCCAGTGGGATCGAAGCCCAGTCCAGCTGCGGCGCACCCATGTTGACCCAGACCCGGCCATCCGCCGCCCGCTTGGCAAGCAACTCGCCCCGCGCCGTGACCAGAGAGACCGCATCGGTCCCAAGACCGCGCATAACGTAGTCCGAGACACACCGGGTCGCGTTGCCACAAGCCCCGGCCTGCGACCCGTCACTGTTCCAGAACACCAACCCGAAATCTGCGTCGGTCGAGGAGGTGATCTCGGCCAGCTGATCAAAGCCCACGCCACGGTTCCGGTCGCCCAGAGCACGTGCCAGACCAGCCGTCATCACCGCCCCGCGCCCACGCAGGTCGATCACCACGAAATCATTGCCCGCACCATGCATTTTCATGAACGGCAGACCGGTTTGCGCAAGGCTATCCATCATCCGACGGCATATACGCCCGGTGGCCACGATTATCCAGTGCCGCACGTTTTTGCCCTTGACCCCCGATGCAGCCCTGACTAATCAGCCGCTTCGTGGGGCCGGTAGCTCAGTTGGTAGAGCAGCTGACTTTTAATCAGCGGGTCACAGGTTCGAATCCTGTCCGGC
>JANMGI010000556.1:0-1583 GCA_031374565.1 Paracoccaceae bacterium
CGGCCAGCGCCGCCTCGGCCTCGGCCACCAACTCCGCCGCCCGCGCCCTGGCTCCGTCCAGCCCAAGCAGGGAAACGAACGTCGCCTTCCCCGCTTCGGCGTCCTTGTGCAGCCGCTTGCCAGTCTTGGCCTCATCCCCGGTCACATCCAGGATGTCATCCGCAATCTGAAAGGCCAGCCCCAGGGCCGTGGCATAGCGCCGCAACGGAGCCCGATCCGCTCCGGCAATCATCGCCCCCGCCTCGGCCGCAAACACGATCAGCGCCCCGGTCTTGCCCGCTTGCAGCGCGGTGATCTCCTCCAGCGTCAGTGACCGCCCAGCCGTCTCTGCCGCGATGTCCAGCGCCTGGCCCAGCACCATCCCGTCGATCCCCGAGGCCAAGGCCAGCCCCCGAACCAGTTCCATGCGCACTTCGGCAGACCCCAGTGCCGGGTCACACAACAGCTCGAAGGCCAGCGTCTGCAAGGCATCCCCTGCCAGCACCGCCGTCGCCTCGTCCCATGTCTTGTGCACCGTCGGCAGCCCCCGCCGCAGGTCATCGTCATCCATGCAGGGCAAATCATCGTGCACGAGGGAATAGGCATGCAACGCCTCGATGGCTGCCGCTGCACTTGCCGCCTGTGCTTCAGGAACCCCCAACATCCGCGCGCTTTCCAGCACGAGGAACCCGCGCAACCGCTTTCCCCCGCGCACCGCGTAGCGCATCGCCTGGGTCACCGGCTGATCCGCGCGGCCGTCCAGCGCCGCCAGCAACCGAGCCTCGACCAGCCCAGCATCCGCGGCCAACCGTTCGGAAAAGTTCACATGCCCTCCGCCGGGGTCGTCCCGACCGCCCGGCCTTCCTGCGTCCGGATAAGTTCCACCTTTTCCTCGGCCTCGGCCAGCTTCTTCGCGCAATGCGCCTTCAGCGCAGCTCCCCGCTCATAGAGCGCGATTGACTGTTCCAGCGGTACTTCCCCGCGCTCGAGTGCCCCCACGACCTGCTCAAGGGCAGCCATCGCCTCCTCGAAACTCATCGTTTCCACGGCTTTGTCAGTCATCGGCCCCGCTCCTCCAGCACCCCAACATGCGCCGCGACAGATTCCGCCAGCGCATCAAGATCATAGCCACCCTCCAGCGACGATACCACCCGCCCTCCGGCAAAATCGCACAGGTGCTCGGTCAGCCAGCGATAGTCTTCCGCCTGCCACTCCAACCCCGCCAGCGGGTCATCCGCATGGGCATCGAACCCTGCCGATATGAGCAGCAACTCAGGTTTCCACTCCTCCAGCGCCGGGAAGACCACGCCCTCATAAATCTCCCGCATCGCCCGCCCACCGGATCCCGCCCGCAACGGCACGTTCAGTATCTGACCATGCGCGCCCCGCTCTTCCGGCTGCCCCGATCCGGGATACAGCGGCATCTGGTGGCTTGAGACGAACAGACACCGCCCTTCGCCCCACAGCAGATCCTGCGTCCCGTTTCCGTGATGCACGTCGAAGTCCACAACAGCCACACGTGACAGCCCATGATGTTCCAACGCCCGCTTCGCCCCGATGGCCACCGTCCCGAACAGGCAAAACCCCATCGCCGTTTCGCGTTC
>JANMGI010000571.1:0-1930 GCA_031374565.1 Paracoccaceae bacterium
GCCCATTCGCCAAGCCGCTTGAACAGGCGGTTCTGCATCTCGCTTGCCGCGGCCTTGGTGTAGGTCAGGCACAGGATGTGCTGCGGTTCCACCCCGCCCAGCAGCAGCCGGGCCACGCGGTCGGTCAGCACGCGGGTCTTGCCCGATCCGGCATTGGCCGAAAGCCAGGTGTTGCGGGCCGGGTCGGCAGCGGTGATCTGGCGGAGGGAGGCGGTGGTCATGCCAGATCCTCCGGCACCGGATCATCGGTCAGGTCCCATTCGCCAAAGCGCGAGAGGTGGTCGTAGTCCGACGCCTCACGCGTGGTTTCCAGCGCACGGCGGGCGGTATAGCCCTGCACCGGCCGGGCGTAGCTGCCGATCAGTTTGTGGAACCCGGCCCAGGTTTCCGCCAGCTGATGCGGCTCCAGCGCAGTTTCCACGACCTTGAGCTCCGCCTTCAGGCCGACAAAGGCAATCCTCGCAACTTTTTCAGGTCCAAGGGCCTTGAACCCCCCTTCCTCTGCCATTGCCGCAAGCAGGAAGAGTTGCTTGTCGAAATGCTCCTGCTGTTTGGCGGTCGGCGGAGTGCCGGTCTTGTAGTCGATCAGCAGAAGGCGGCCGTCCTCAAGCCGGTCGATCCTGTCCGGCTTGCCAGTCAGGGTGAAGTCGAGGCCAGCAAGCGTGGCCGCGCCCTTTTCCTCCAGCAGGACCGGAGTGCCACCGGTCGAGGCTGAAAACGCCAGGAACGCATCGGCGGCCTTGTCGATGCGGCTGCGCCAGATGGTGCGGGCAAGGGGCCAGGCGACGCGGTCGGCAAGGACGCCATCGGCAATAGACATGAGAGTCCCCCTGTCGCCACCGCCCCGGCGCAGGAAGAGCTCCAGAATCTCGTGGAGCACCGTGCCGCGCAGGCGGGGATCGGCTTCGGGGCGCAGCGGGGCAAGCAGGCGAAGCTTCAGCACGTGCAGGGCGTAAACTGCATAGGGGTCGCGGATCAGGGTCTTGATCTCGGTGACCGAAAGCTTCCGGGGCCGTGCCGCAACCGGCGGACGGGGTGAGGGGCGCTTGGCGGGCTTGGTTTCGGGCGCATGATCATAGGCGGTGGCAAGGGTCAGCCAGTGGTCGCCACGGGCGCGCATGGCGGCAAGCGCCTCGGGCCCCTGCCGGGTCGGCAGCCCCTCCATCAGATTGGTCAGGCGGTTCAGCCAGCGCGAGGGCACCGTTTCGGCCTCGGCCCCGCGTTTTGACCGGCTGAGGACCACCACTTTCGCGGCAACCGCCTGCTGGTAGTCATGCGCTGACAAGCCAATCTTGCGTTCGGGCAGCAAAAGTCCCGCCTCTTTCCGCATCGCGCGGTTCATCCAGGGGTCGGGCGGCGGCTGGGCGGGCCATGTGCCATCGTTGAGCCCGCCAAGGATCACCAGATCCGCCCCCTGAACGCGCGATTCCAGCGTGCCCCAGATCATGATTGTCGGGTGGACCGTTTCGGTCTCGCGCACTTCGTGACGTTGAAGCACTCCAAGGAAAAGCCCCGCATAATCGGCGGCGGACATCTCGCCCCCCGCCCCCGCCTCGCGCTGAAGTTCGGCCATCGCCAGCAACGCCGTTTCCCCCGCAGCCTTGTCCCAAAGCCCGCCTGACCCGGTCTCTGCAAAGCCCCTGGCGAGGGTTTCCGTGACCGATAGGTGGTGCGCGACGAAATCTGGCAGCGGCATCCGGGGCGTCGCTTCGTGGCCGCACAGCGTGGCGGCGACGATGCTGGCCCAGTCTTGCGCCCTGTCGATGGTCGAGGTTGAGGCCCACAACGAAATGCTGTCCCCGGTCGGGAAGGCAGGGCCGTTGCGGCGCAGATGCAGCTCGAACTCACGCGTCAGGATCAGGTGCTGGCCACGACCCGGACCGGAAAAAGCCAGCGGGTGTTTCAGCAGGGCAAGAAGTGCGTCGCCCGT
>JANMGI010000389.1:0-3201 GCA_031374565.1 Paracoccaceae bacterium
CATCGCGAAGGCTGCACCAAGGGCCAGAATCAGGGTCAACGCCGTGGCGCCCAGGCTGAGAAGCCCGGCCTTCAGGACGGTGCGGGGCGCGATACCCAGAAAGCGGCAGCCAAGGATTGTGCCAAGCGCCACCTGGGCCGCATTGACCAGCACGGTCGGAGGAGAGCTTTCGGTCACGCCGGTCATATGCAGGGCCGCCGACAGGATCAGGGGGCCAAGAAAGCTGGGGGCCGGAATCCGCAGCCTTGTGCCGATCAGCACCCCCACTATGGCCGCACCAACCAGCATCACGGCATCAAAGACCCCAAGCGGGGTGGTGCCTGCGGTCCTTGCCGCCCCGCCCACGTCATAGCCAAGCACCAACCGGAAGATCACCGCCATCAGCCCGATGGTCAGCACGATCCGCAGCGAGTGCGCAAGAACGATGGCGGGAACATCGGCCCCCTTCGCCTCGCCAAGTTCGATCATCTCGGACAGGCCCCCCGGCATTCCGGCGAAGTAGGCGGTGGTCCAGTCCTGGCGGGCAACAAAGCGGTAATAGGGCACGACCGTTGCCGCGACTGCCGCCAGATAGACCAGCAGGATGCTCAGCGTCACCAGCGCCTCGCCCGCCTGGTCAATGACGGCAGGCGTGAAACGCGATCCCAGAAGCACGCCGATCACCGCAACGATGACCGGGCGAAGTCGTGTGGGTCCAAGCACCGGCAGGTTCGCCAGCGACGCGGCCATGGTGACGAAGAGCGCGCCCAGCATCCAGGGCAAGGGCAGCTTCACCGCATGAAACACCAGACCGCCCAGGGCTCCCAAGGTAAGGCCGGCGGCTATTCGGGCCAGTGTCGGCACGCAAGGGTCCAAGGTCGGGCCCGTCTGGGCCGGGACTTTGTCCAGAAAGGGCGGAAAGGCTGGTGCACCCAGCACGATTCGAACGTGCGACCTTTGCCTTCGGAGGGCAACGCTCTATCCAGCTGAGCTATGGGTGCCTGCGGCGGTGATTAGCGGAAGGTGCACGAGGTTTCAATGGCAATCGACGCGCGCGACTGACCTGTTTCCGCGCAAGGTCGCAGGACAGTCTCAAGCGGATTCAAAATATTCTTGCGCGACACCCCTGTCATGGCTTGACCTTATCTTCCGCTCTCCCTGCAATCGCAAATAGTCACGATTGAGCGAGGACCCCATCATGCGCCATTTCCCGCCTGCCCGTTTGCGCCGGACGCCGCTGTTGCTGCTGTCCCTGTCGGCCATGGCCCTGGCCGGATGTGGAGGAGACGACGGTGGCACGTCCGACTGGTTCACCATTTCGGCCACTTCGGGTGGGTCCGGGACCTTCGGCTCATACTTCATGGCCTCGATCACTCAGGACTGGCGGGACGCTGCGGCGAGCTTTCGCACCAACAACCCGCGTTTCGTCCTGCAGAATGGGAGCTTCATCATCGGGTCGAACACGATTTTCGCCAACCCGCTGCAGTCGTCCCGGGTCGACTATGCCCGCGCGGTTGGGCTGACCGGAGCGGGCGAAGTGATTGCGGTGGTCGACGAGGGGTTCCGGCAGACCCATGAGGTCTTTGCGAGCAAGTCCAACACGTCCACCGGTGCACCGGGCGTGCAGGATCACGGCACGACGGTCGCCTCGATTGCCGCAGGAAATTCAGGAACGATGGTCGGGGTAGCACCGGGGGCGAATCTCATCTTCAGTTCTTGGGATGCCGAGGACCTTGCAGCGGCTGCCAATGCGGCGACGGCGCGCGGGGCGGTGGCGCAGAACAATTCGTGGGGCTATCCGGGCTTCTACGCCACGCTGGCCAACTACAATTCGCTGCTTGCTGATCCGGACCATGCAGCTTGGTTCACGGCTCTGGACACGTACACGGCGGACGGGGTGGTCGTCTTCGCCATTTCCAACACCACGACCGAAACGCAGGCCGGCCTCCTGGAAGCCCTGCCCCTGTTTCGCAGTTCCCTGCTGCAGGGCTGGATTGCCGTGGGAAATGCCATTCCGGTCTTCGATGACAATGGGGTCAGCGCGGTAGCGCGGCGCGAGTCGGCGGGATGCCTTGATGCCGCGCAGTGGTGCATGATGGCGGACGGCTACTGGGTCGGCGCAACTGGCGGATCGAACAGCGCATACGGCGAGGGGACGGGATCATCCTATGCCGCCCCGCAAGTCTCTGGGGCGCTCGCGCTTTTGGCCCAGGCCTTTCCGTCGCTGACGCCGCATCAGTTGCGGGCGCGCCTGCTGGCCTCGGCTGACAACACGTTTACCGGCTTCGCCTCGGCGGGGTCCGTGGACCTGCTGGAGGGGACAGGCGTCTTCAACCACACCTATTCGACCGAGTTCGGCCACGGCTTCCTTGACATCCGCGCAGCCCTGCTGCCCATCGGACCAACGACCCTCGCCGTGGGCGACGGGGAGATCATCGGCACCAAGGACTTCGCCTTGTCGACCGGCGGGGCGATGGGCGACGCGGTGTCGCGCGGGCTGAATGGGATCGACCTGACGATGAACGACGCGCTTGGCGGCGACTTCGCGGTTGCGGCCAAGGCTTTTGCGACCGAAGCCGCACCCTCGCCTCTGGCGGAAACGCTATCCGCCCGCGCTTTCGCCAAAGACTACGGCGCGACACGACGGGCTGCCGTCAACCCGCTTGCCGATACCTTTGCCGCCCATCCCGGCCAGACGCTGGATTTGAACGCACCGGACGGGTTGACCAAGGCGTCGGTGCTGGTTGGCGGGGCCGAGGATTACGGTCTTGCCGTCGCCCGTACATTGGCGGATGGAGAGTTGAAGCTGGACCTCGGCGTGAAACTCGCCCGCGACAGCGGCAGCTTGATGGGGTTTTCCACCTCGGACGACCAAGGGGGTGCCACGATGGCTGCATTGACCGTGTCGCTGTCGCATGATGTCGGGACGGGCGGTTTCTTCGCCCTGTCGGGTGAGATGGGCGTGGCCGACCTTGGCACAACTTCGGCGATCAACCGGGTCAGCAACGCTAACTTCAACAGCCTGCGGTTGGACATCGGCAGCCGCGACGTCTTTGGCCAGGGCGACCGCCTAAGCGTGGGCGTCGCACTGCCGATGGCGGTCAGCGACGGTTCGGCTGAAATGACCGTGCCGGTGCGCCTGACCAGTGGTGGAACCGAAGTGCGGGCCGTGGGCATCGACCTTGCCCCGCAAGAGCGGCAACTTGACCTGTCGATCAGCTA
>JANMGI010000583.1:0-3173 GCA_031374565.1 Paracoccaceae bacterium
GGCCCTCGACGCCCTCGGGGTCGATCATATCGAAGGCGGCTGGCCGGGGGCGAACCCCACCGACAGTGATTTCTTTGCGGCCCCCCCGGCCACAAAAGCCACCCTCACCGCCTTCGGCATGACCCGCCGTGTGGGGAGGTCGGCCGAGAATGACGATGTTCTGGCCGCCGTCCTGAACGCGAATACGCCCGCCGTCTGCCTCGTCGGCAAGACCCACGATTTCCACGTCACCACGGCCCTGAACGTGACCCTGGATGAGAACCGCGAGGCCATCGCCTCTTCCATCCGCCACCTCGTTTCGAAGGGTCGCGAACCCCTGTTCGACGCCGAGCATTTCTTCGACGGCTACCGCGCCAACCCCGGCTACGCGCTGTCTTGCCTCCACGCCGCCCTTAATGCCGGGGCAAGATGGATCGTCCTTTGCGACACCAACGGCGGCACCCTGCCGTGCGAGGTCGGTCGTGTGACGTCAGAGGTGATCGCCGCAGGTATCCCCGGTGACCGGCTGGGCATCCATTGCCACGACGATACCGGCAACGCCGTCGCCAACTCCCTCGCCGCCGTCGAAGCGGGGGCGCGGCAGATCCAGGGCACGCTGAACGGGCTTGGGGAACGCTGCGGGAACGCGAACCTGACGACGCTGATCCCGACGCTGCTGCTGAAGGAACCCTACGCAAGCCGATTCCAGACCGGGATCACCCGCGAGGCTTTGGCGGGGCTTCTGAAGACCAGCCGGATGCTGGATGACATCCTGAATCGGGTGCCCTTGCGAAGCGCTCCCTACATCGGTGCCTCGGCTTTTGCCCACAAGGCGGGGCTACATGCCAGCGCGATCCTGAAGGACCCGACGACCTACGAACACATCGACCCCGCTCTGGTCGGCAATGAGCGCGTCATCCCGATGAGCAATCAGGCCGGGCAGTCGAACCTGCGCGCCCGGCTGGAGGCGGCGGGGATCAGGGTCGACCCGAAAGACGCCCGCCTTGGCCGGATCATCGAGGTGGTGAAGGACCGCGAGGATCAAGGCTATGCCTACGACGGCGCGCAGGCCAGTTTCGAGCTGGTGGCTCGGCGTGAGCTGGACCTGTGCCCGGAGTTTTTCGAGGTCAAGCGCTACCGGGTCACGGTGGAGCGGCGGAAGAACAAGTACGACCGGATGATCAGCCTGTCCGAGGCGGTGGTGGTGGTCAAGATTGGCGACCGGAAGAACATGTCTGTGTCCGACAGCATGGATGAAACTGGCAGCGACCGTGGCCCGGTGAACGCGCTGGCGAAGGCGCTTTCCAAGGACCTTGGGCCCTATCAGGCCTGCATCGACGACATGAAGCTGGTCGACTTCAAGGTTCGCATCACCAATGGCGGGACCGAGGCGGTGACGCGGGTGATCATCGACAGCGAAGACGGGCAGGGACGGCGCTGGTCGACCGTGGGGGTCAGCGCGAACATCGTGGATGCCAGCTTTGAGGCGCTGTTGGACGCGATCCAGTGGAAGCTGATCCGCGACTTTGGGGAACCGCAGTGACCGTTGCGGCCTGCGCGGATCTGGTGCAGCGGGGTGATCCCGACCGGTTCCTTGCCGTCATGGCGGCCCCGCGCGAGGCAAGAGCTCAACTTTTCCCACTCTACGCGTTCAACCTGGAGGTCGCTCGAGCGCCCTGGGTGACACAGGAACCGCTGATCGCCGAGATGCGGCTGCAATGGTGGCGCGACGTGGTGGAAAATGCCGCCTCCGGTGCGGCGCGGGCACATGAGGTGGCGGGGCCGCTGCATGACCTGATCCGAGACTTCGGGCTTCCGGTGGTGGTGCTGGACCGCCTGATTGCTGCCCGGCGCTGGGACATTCACAAGGAGCCTCATGACGGAGTGGAAGGTCTGGAGGCCTATCTGGAGGATACAGGTGCGGGCCTGATGTGGTTGGCTGCGCGCGCCTTTGGGGCACCCGACGGGGCGGAACCTGCGGTGCGGGCCTATGGCTGGGCAACAGCTGCGGCGATGTATATACGCGCGGTCCCGGCGCTTTCCGCGCGGGGGCGGCAGCCGTTTCCCGATGGGATCGGGCTGCAGCAACTTGCGCAGATGGGGCTGGAAAAGGTGAGTGAAGCGCGAAAGGGACGGAAGTCGGTTCCAAAGGCGGTTGCACCGGCCCTTCTTGCAGGATGGCAGACAGAAGGTATTTTGCAACAAGCACTTGCGGGGAAGTCCTCAACTGATTTACCGGAGGCGCAGAAGCGCTGGCGGCTGCTTTGGCAGGCGTTTACGGGACGCTGGTAGGACGTCTTCGAGCAGTGCAGCGCTCCCAAGCGAATTAGCGCAGCAGATCAGGCCGTGCGCGCCGCGGGGCGAAGCCAGAGCCATATCAGCGCGCCGCCGGCCAGGATCAGGAACGGCAGCATGGCGAGGTTCACCATCTGCCAGCCAGCCTGCACCGACCCTCCGGAACAGTTCATCAGCCCGCCTGAAGAAAAGCTTGCCAGCGTGACGCCGCCAAAGATCACAAAGTCGTTCAGGCCTTGCAGGTGCCCGCGTTCCTCGGGGCGTTGGGCGCTTGTCAGCATGGTGGTCGCGCCGATGAACCCGAAGTTCCAGCCAAGACCCAGAAGGATGAGCGCGCCGAAGAAGTTCTCCAGCTGCACACCGGCCATGGCGACCGCCCCGGCGGCAGCAAGGATGGCGAGACCAATGGCGATAATCCGTTCCGTCCCGAAGCGGGCGATCAGGTGGCCGGTGAAGAAGCTTGGCGCATACATCGCGAGAACATGGGTAGTGACCACATCGGCGGCGTTGCCCTTGTTGAAGCCGCAACCTACAACTGCCAACGGAGAGGACGTCATGACGAGGTTCATCAAGGCGTAAGAGACGGTGGCGCAGATCATGGCGACTAGGATCGTGGGGTTGCGCAGAAGCTCGGCCCGACTGCGACCGAGGGGGCTGCCTGCTTCGGGAGGCTTGGGCTTCGGGATGTCGAGGGCGAGGAACAGGAACGAGCCGACGACATTCAGCGCGATAACGGTCAGATATGCGCCCAGGAACGGCACGGCCATTGCATCCGCGGTGACTTTCACCAGTTGCGGGCCGAAGACGGCAGAGAGAAGTCCCCCGGCCATGACCCAACTGATCGCCTTCGGTCGGAACGCTTCCGAAGCGGTGTCAACGGCGGCAAAGCGGTAAAAGCC
>JANMGI010000625.1:0-5867 GCA_031374565.1 Paracoccaceae bacterium
GGAAAGGCGTTCCGCAGGTCGGTCACGCCCCGAAGCGAGACAATCTCGGCCGGGCTGGGATACAGGTTGGTGCATTCCAGCAGCGCGTATTCGATGCCCGCCTTGTCCAGGATATCCACCGAGGCGCGAATGGTTTCAATGGTTTGCATCCCCGTCGACAGGATCACGGGCTTGCCCTTCCGCGCGATGTGGCGGATCAGCGGCAGGTTGTCAGCCTCACCCGAGCCGATCTTGTAGGCGGGCACATCCTGCGTCTCCAGCCAGTCGGCGGCGGCCCGGGAAAACGGCGTCGAAATCCAGATCAGCCCCAGGCTTTCGGTGTAGCGCTTCAGCTCCGCCTCTTCGTCCAGCTTCAGCGCGCAGCGTTCCATCACATGCCAGATCGAGACATCGGCGTTCGGCGGGAAGATCGACTTTGCCTCTTCGGTCATCTCGTCTTCGATGATGTGGGTCTGGTGCTTGATCATCTCGCAGCCCGCACCGGCGGCCAGACGGACCATGTCCTTCGCCACCCCAAGGTCGCCGCCGTGGTTGATGCCGATCTCGGCGATCACAAGCGGCGGGTGGTTCGGGCCGATTTCGCGGTGGGCGATCTTCATGGGGCGCGCTCCTTGGTTACTTCCCGTGGTGCGTCAGGGCGGTTCGGCTGTCAAGCCAGCGGGTAACGTGCCTGCGTCGCGTCGGCCAAACCTCTGCCTGTCGGGCGGATGCACCTAAGGGTCACATCCACACACATGCCCGGATCATCTTTGCTCCAACAGGGCCAACCGCTCGCGGATTTCGGCCCGGACGTGACCTTCGCGCGGGGCGTCGATCAGCGTCGTCAGAAGTTGCGGGTCAGGCGGGGGCCGACCGCCCCCGCCCCAACTCAGGTTCGCCAGCACCGCCTGCGCCTCAGCGGGCAGACGCTCGGACAAATCCTGCCCTGACAGAAGCCCCCAGATCGCCGTCCAAACGCGCCCGACCGACCAAGGGTTGTAGCCGCCCCCGCCCAGCACCAGCACGCTTGGGGCCAGCGGAAGGAGTGCGCGCACTGCCTCCAGATAGGCCCGGTTCGACAAGGCAAGGCGCGAAAGCGGGTCCTCCAGCAAACTGTCGGCCCCGCATTGCAGGACCAGCGCTTGCGGCCGGAACTCCGATACCCTTGGCAGGATCAGGTCGTGCAGCACCGCCCGCGCCTCGGTGTCGTTGTAGCCTTTGGGGACGGGAAGGTTGAACGCGCTGCCTCCGGCACTGTCGCCCAGCAGGCCGGAGAACGGCCAGCGCCCCTCTTCGTGGACCGAGATCATCCGCACACCCGGATCGCCCGCGAAGGCCAGTTCCACCCCGTCGCAATGATGCGCGTCAAGGTCGACATAGGCGATCCTAGACAGCCCGGCCCGTTGCAGAACCTTGATCCCCAGCACCACGTCATTGAGGTAGCAAAACCCGTTCGCCCGGCCGGGCAAGCCGTGATGCGTCCCGCCGCCGGGAATGTGGATCACACCCGGCGTCGCGGCCAGAAGCTCGGCCGCCAGCATCACGCCACCGGCCCCGGTGGCGGGTCGGCGAAAGACCTCGGCGAAGATCGGGTTGGACAGTGTGCCAAGGTGAAAGCGCTCGCGCATCTCTGGTGTGGCCTCGCCCGCAACCTCGGCTGCAAGCACCTCGGCGGACTGCAACGCGGCGATGTAGGCTGGCTCGTGCCACAGGCTTAGTGCCGATGGTTTGGCACGCGGGCTGGTGCGAAAACGCTCTGGCGACAGCCATCCCAACGCGCGGGACAGGTCCATCACGGTCGAGACCCTTGGCACCCGCAAGGGATGCCGCGACCCGTAGGACGACCCGCGATAGATGTCCGAGCCGATAAAAAATGGCACCGCCACCACCCCGGCGGGGGAAGGCGGCGGATGGATCACTCCAGCATCGCCTCGATCCGGCCCGCGATCTGCGCGCCTTCCGGCGCGACCGGCGCACCAAAGGTGCCAGCGATGCTGCCGTCCGGGGCGATCAGCACCTTGTTGAAGTTCCAGCCGGGCACAAAGCCGGTCTCGTCCCGTAGCCAGGAATAGAACGGATGCGCTTCAGGCCCCTTTACATGGGTGATCTCGGTCATCGGCAGAGTCAGATCGAACGTCAGCGCGCAGTATTCCTTGACCGCGGTTTCATCAGCAAGCTCTTGATTGAAATCGTCCGACGGCACAGCTAGGATCAGAACCCGGTCGCCAAAGCGGTCATGCAGGGCCTGCAACGCATCGAATTGCCCGGCAAAACCGCACAGCGAGGCGGTATTGACCACCAGCACCGGCTTGCCGCGCCAGTCGTCCAGGTTGATTTCCCCCCCGTCTATCGAGGCGAAGCGAAACCCGTCCGCCGCCCACGCCGGAGACAAGGCGAAAGCCGCCAGAATTGCCATCATTGCCCGCAGCATTGCGCCACCTTTCTCTGCAAAGTTGAAAGGTAAGATAATCCGACTGCTGAAACGGTCAATTCCTTGGGAATTCCCTGTGAATTCATCCTTTCTCATGCCATATTCTTGAGTGAGGACAACGAGTAGCGGCCAGATCCGGAAACCGGGCGGCCAGGGTGGCGTGGAATGGGTTGGCAAGACAAGATTTCGGCACGGGGTGCAGACGCTGGCGGGACGCGGATGCAGTACGGCGCGCTGTGCTGGCGGAACGGCGATGACAGCATCGAAGTCCTGCTGATCACCAGCCGGGACACCGGTCGTTGGGTGATCCCCAAGGGCTGGCCGATGCCCGGCCTTGCGCCCGAGGCGGCGGCCGCCCAGGAGGCCTGGGAAGAAGCCGGGGTCGAAGGCGTGATGAACCCGCTTTGCGTCGGTCGCTACGGGTATCAGAAATGCCTGTCTCTGACGGCGACCGTGCCCTGCGCGGTGGCGGTCTACGGGATGCGGGTGAACAAGCTGGCCAAGTCCTTCCCGGAGATAAAGGAACGCCAACGCAAATGGTTTTCGCTGGATGAGGCCGCTACCTTGGTTGCCGAGCCGGAGCTGTCAATGATCATCGCGCAATTCGTTCCGCCGGTGCAGGGTCGCTCTGCTCCGATTGCCGGGGATGAGGATGATACGGGCGACACACGGCGGCAGGGGGTCAAGCGCAAGGGTCATTGACCTTTGCCTGGCGATGCTTAGCTAATCGCCTGTCCTGACTGCGGGAAACCTGGAAATGATCCGCTATACCCTGAAATGCGGGGCCGGCCACGGCTTTGACAGCTGGTTCAAGAGTGTCGAGGGTTTTTCGGCGCTGCTTGCGGCTGGGCAGGTGGAGTGTCCGGTCTGTGGGTCCGGCGAGATCGAGAAGGAATTGATGGCCCCCGCCGTCCGGTCAGCCCGCAAGTCTGAGGCTGCCGCCCGACCCGACCTGTCGGCGCCCGCATCCGCGCTGGAGGAGAAGATCGCCGCGCTGAAGCGGCAGATCGAGGCGAACTCGGACTATGTGGGCATGAATTTCGCCGCCGAGGCGCGGGCGATCCATGCGGGCGAGGCCCCGGAGCGGGCGATCCATGGCGAGGCGAAGCCGGACGAAGCGCGGGCGATGATCGAAGAGGGCCTGCCGGTCGCCCCCTTGCCTTTCCTTCCGGCCCGGAAGGTCAACTGACGGCCCGGATTGCCAGATGTGTCCACGGTGGACAAAAGCTGGAAGCCCTTTTGAATCAATGTGTTGGTCGCGGGCGTTCAGGAAATCTTAACACCTTCCCGAAGTCTAACACTGCCGCGCCGCAGGCCTTTCTGGCCGCGACACCTTGCGACCGACAGCAGAGCCACTCCAACAGAAGTGGACCCATGTTTTGTCGAAAGTCAGGTGACCACAAAGACGCCAACGGCTGGTTGGCGCTTCTCTCAACGTCATGCCGGCCTTAGTAGATGTACCGGATCTGTTCGGTCCAGAACCGCTCCATCCGCTTGAGCGACATGTTGATCTCATCCATCCCGGACGCGTCGATCAACCCGCGCTTTTCCATCCCGTCGGCATGCCGGGCGAACAAGTCGGCGATGACGCCGCGCACGTGGCGGCCCTTTTCCGTCAGCTTCACGCGGACCGAGCGGCGGTCAATCTCGGACCGCTGGTGGTGCATGTAGCCAAGTTCCACCAGCTTCTTCAGATTGTAGCTGACGTTCGAGCCCTGATAGTAGCCGCGCGACTTCAACTCGCCCGCCGTCACCTCATTCTCGCCGATGTTGAACAGCAACAGCGCTTGGACCGAGTTGATCTCAAGGATGTTCAGCCGTTCGAATTCGTCCTTGATCACGTCGAGCAGCAGGCGATGCAGCCGCTCTACCAGCGCAAGGTTGTCAAGGTAGCAAGACAGGAACGCTTTTTGCGACCCATCCAGCACCGGGGCATACATTGTCATACCATTTCTCCACCGTTCGGACGGGGGTAGAATCGGCACAAAGCGCAAACATTCCGTAAACTTGGCAAGAACTTCGGCTAATTTTTCGCTTTAAGCCGGGTTTCGGCGAAGGCGCTGATCTGGGCCAGCAAGCCGTTGAACGCCGTCGGTGCAGCTGACTGGCCGAGAATCCAGGCCATCAGGTCCTGGTCATTTTCGGCCAGAATCGTATCATATAGGTCAAGATCGGCGGGGCTGAGGCCCCCCAGGTTCGCGTCGGCGAAGGGACCAAGGACAAGGTCCATCTCTTTCATGCCACGTCGCCAGGACCGCATCGCCATCCGCTTCAAGCGCGCTTCAGCCGTCTCTTCCATTGCCGCCCTGTTCCCGCTTGAACCCCATCGGGGTGGACCCTAAGACAGGCGCAAGCGAAACTCCACCCGCTGAAAGGTGTGCTGCCATGGCCTTCCTCTCTGACACGCTGGCGCGCGTGAAACCCTCGCCGACCATCGCCGTCACCTCCAAGGCCGCGCAGCTGAAGTCCGAGGGCAAGGATGTCATCGGCCTGGGCGCGGGCGAGCCGGATTTTGACACCCCGGAAAACATCCGCGACGCTGCCAAGCGCGCGATCGACAACGGCAAGACCCGCTATACGGCGGTCGATGGCACACCCGAGCTGAAGGCGGCGATCTGCTCAAAATTCCTGCGGGAAAACGGGCTGACCTACACGCCTGCCCAGATTTCGGTGGGCACCGGCGGCAAGCAGATCCTGTACAACGCGCTGATGGCAACCTGCAATCCGGGCGACGAGGTCATCATCCCCGCACCCTACTGGGTCAGCTACCCGGACATGGTGCTGTTGGCGGGCGGCGTTCCCGTTCCTGTGGTTGCGGGGATCGAAACCGGGTTCAAGCTGACGCCCGAGCAGCTGGAGGCCGCGATCACGCCGAAGACCAAGTGGTTCATCTTCAACTCGCCGTCCAATCCGACGGGTGCGGGTTATACGCGGGCCGAGCTGAAGGCCTTGTGCGACGTGCTGATGCGGCATCCGCATGTCTGGGTGATGTCGGACGACATGTACGAACACCTTGTCTTCGACGATTTCGAATTCTGCACGCCCGCCGAGATCGAGCCTGGGCTTTATGACCGCACGCTGACCTGCAACGGTGTGTCCAAGGCCTATGCGATGACCGGCTGGCGGATCGGCTATGCGGGGGGACCGGTGGCGCTGATCAAGGCGATGGGGACGATCCAGTCGCAGTCAACGTCGAACCCCTGTTCGGTCAGCCAGCATGCCGCGTTGGAGGCTTTGAGTGGCCCGCAGGAATTTCTGGCGGACTGGCGGCGCGTGTTCCAGGGGCGGCGCGACCTGGTGGTGTCGATGCTGAACGAGGCCACGGGCATTCGCTGCCCGAAGCCGGAAGGTGCCTTCTACGTCTACCCCGACATTTCCGGCTGCATCGGCAAGGCGACGGCGGCGGGCACGGTCATTTCCAACGACGAGGTCTTTGCGACAGCCCTGCTGGAAGAAA
>JANMGI010000654.1:0-9219 GCA_031374565.1 Paracoccaceae bacterium
CAGGCTGACGGTTTCATTCGCGGGATCGAAGTCGATCTTGATCGTCGCCGTTTCCTCCAACCCGGCGCGGTCAGTGACTTCGACGACCGTGCGGGAGTAGGACTGCTTGACCTCCCCCTGCCAGCGCAACTGGTGGTCGGAGAGAAGGAAGAACTGCCCGGCTTCAACTTCGGCCCGCAAGGCGGCGTCGCCTGCGGGGATCGGGGCAAGGTCGATCCATGCCGGTTCCGGGGCGATGCTCAGGGTCTGGGCGGCAAGGGGAAGGGTGGACAGGCAGACTGCCAGAACAAGCAAAACAAGGCGCATCGGGAATCCGGGGGCTGAATTTTCGCTTACGCTAGCCGCTGGGCAAAAAGTTGCAAAGGTTTTCCAGACCGGACCCAAGGATTGCCGGGGGCCGTGCGTCTTGTGTAAGTGATGCTGATGGATACGCCCGACGAGATGCTGGCGACTGCCGCCGCCCAAGGTGACCGGGCGGCCTTTGCCGTGCTGGTCGGACGGCATTACGACCGCATTCATGGGCTGGCGTGGAGGCTGACGGGGTCGAAGGCCGAGGCCGAGGATCTGGCGCAGGACATCTGCGCCGCCTTGCCGTCAAAGCTGCGGAACTGGCGGGGCGAGGCGAAGTTCACCACCTGGCTATACCGCGTGGTGGTGAACGCAGCGCATGATCTGCGGCGGCGTCAGCAGACCCGGTCCCGCGCCTCGCTTGGCTGGGGCGACTGGGAACTGGCGCGGCAGGACGAGATTGCCGTGCAGGCCGAAGCGGCGGATTGGCTGGCGCAGGCGATGACCGAGCTTTCGCCAGAGTTGCGGGATACGGTGGCGCTGGTGCTGGGCGAGGAAATGACCCAGGCCGAGGCGGGGGTTGTGCTGGGGGTGTCCGAGGGGACAATCGCCTGGCGGATGAGCGAAGTGAAGAAACGCCTGCGGGCCAAGGCAAAGGAGGACGCGAAATGAGTGATGATCTTGACGACCTCCGGTCCGCGCTGAAGGCGGCCCCGGCCCCAGATGGGGACGCGAAGGCGCGGGCGATGGCCTTGGCGATGGAAAATTTCGACCGGCTCCAAGGAATGCCCGAAGCGTCACGTTCCAGTGAGGACCGCCATGAAGCGGCCCCCCTGAACGGAGTACGTCGCATGTTCCATTACCTGACCTCCCGCCCTGCCCTTGCTGCCACCACCTCGGTTGCCGCGCTGATCATCGGTGTCGCGGTGATCCTGCCGGTGACCGATCTGCGGATCGGCACGCCGGTTGTGACCGAGACCCCGAAGACCACACCCGTCTCGCCGGTCGAGCCGGTCACGACTGTGCCGGTGGCCGAGCCGAAGCCGGATGCATCCACCGCCGCCGCGACTGGCGGAGAGGCTGCAACGGTGACCACGACCGAGGACCTGTCTGCAACCGAAGGCACTGTGACGACGACCACAGAAGTGGCGAAACCAAAGGCGGCCGTCACCCCCGCGGACGAGCTTCAGCGAGCGGACACCGGCACCGCAGCGGCGACGCTGGACCAGCCGGAAGTCGCGCCTGTGCCCGAAGCCGAGGCCCCGATGGAGTTGGCGGAAGAGGCGATGCCTGCCGGACCGGCGCTGGATGGTCTGGCAATGGACGCCGAACCCCGTCTGCGGGCCGAGGCGAAGATGGAGAGCGACAGCGTTGTCGGCTATCTGGCCGCGCCGTCGACATCGGTGGTCGCAGACACCGAGATGATGCAAGCGCCGATGGAGAACACCGAGGCCTACGCCACCGAAGCCCCGAACCCGGTAAAGGTGACGGCGGAGGAACCCGTTTCTACCTTCTCCATCGACGTCGACACCGCGTCTTATGCCGTCGTGCGGTCGTCCCTGAACGGGGGCTACCTCCCGACGCCCGATCAGGTGCGGATCGAGGAGATGGTGAACTACTTCCCCTACGCCTATGCGGCGCCCGAGGGGGATGCGGCCTTTACCTCGACCATCAGCGTGATGCCGACGCCCTGGAACCCCGGCACCCGGCTGGTGACCATCGGTATTCAGGGGGCTTTACCTGCCGTAGCCGAGCGTCCGCCGCTGAACCTTGTGTTCCTGATCGACACGTCGGGGTCGATGGAGGATGCAAACAAGTTGCCTTTGCTGAAGCAGTCGTTGTCGCTGATGCTGTCGGAACTGCGGCCCGAGGATCAGGTGTCGATCGTGACCTATGCCGGGTCGGCTGGGCTGGTCTTGCCGCCGGTCAAGGCTGCGGATAGGGCGACGATCCTGTCGTCGCTGGAGAACCTGATGGCAGGTGGCTCCACTGCCGGGGCCGAGGGGCTGGCGCTGGCCTATCAGGTGGCCGAGGGGATGAAGGCCGAGGGCGAAGTCACGCGGATTTTGCTGGCGACGGATGGGGACTTCAACGTCGGGATCGACGACCCGGAGGGGCTGGAGGCCTATGTCGCGAAGAAGCGGGAGACGGGGACCTATCTTTCGGTTCTCGGCTTCGGACGCGGCAATCTGGATGACGCGGTCATGCAGGCGCTGGCGCAGAACGGGAACGGGACGGCGGCCTATATCGACACTTTGTCCGAGGCGCGTAAGGTGCTGGTGGACCAGCTGACCGGGGCGCTATTCCCCATCGCGGATGATGTGAAGATCCAGGTTGAATGGAACCCGGCCACGGTCGCCGAATACCGGCTGATCGGGTATGAGACGCGCGCCCTGAAGCGTGAGGATTTCAACAACGATGCCGTGGACGCTGGCGAGATCGGCGCGGGAACGCAGGTCACGGCGATCTACGAGGACCGCTCCGGGGTCAGACGCGCTGCTGAACGACCCGCTGCGCTATGGTGCGGCTCCTGCCGAGGGTGCGGCGGGCGAACTTGGCTTTCTGCGTCTGCGCTGGAAAGCGCCGGGTGAGGATACGTCTACTCTGGTCGAAACGCCGATCACCGGGACCGAGGCCGCCAGCACCGAGACGCGGTTTGCTGCCGCCGTCGCGGGGTTCGGGCAACTCTTGCAAGGCTCGGTCTATTTGGGCGACTGGGGCTGGGATCAGGCCATCGAACTGGCCCTCGCGAACCGGGGCGAGGATGCCTTTGGCTACCGGGTCGAGGCGGTCAACCTGATGCGGCTTGCGCAGAGCCTTTCGGCGGAGTGACCTGCTAGTCCAGCGCGCGGGCGAGGTCTGCGATCAGGTCGGCGGGGTCTTCAAGGCCGACGGACAACCTGAACACGCCTTCGCCCGCCCAGTCCTGCCAACGGGACAGCGCAGCGCCCTCCATCCGGAAGGTGCTGCGCTGGATTTCGTCGGTGCCGATATGGACGCAGATCGACCGCTGGTGCCCAAGCGAGAAGGCGTAGTGGATAATGCGGAAGCGGTCGGCCATGCGGCGGGCCACTTCGGCGGGGGCGTCACGGGTCTGGAAGGCGATCATCGCGCCGCCAAGGTCCATCTGCCGTTGGGCGAGGTCGCGCTGCGGGTGGTCGGCAGCACCCGGCCAGGTGACGCAGGTGACGGCGGGATGCTGCGACAACCATCCCACAAGCACGCCCGCCGTGTCGCAAGCCATGCGCAGCCGGGGGAACAGGGTGTCAAGGCCGCGCAGGATAAGCCAGGCGTTCTGGGCCGAAAGCGTGGCCCCAAGGTAGACCCCCGCGCGGGAGCGGATGCGGGAGATGAGGTCGCGCCGACCGATGACCGCCCCACCCAAGGCATCGCCATGGCCGTTCATGAACTTGGTCAGGGAATGGATCACGAGGTCAACCCCGTGGTCCAGAGGGCGGGTGATCACCGGGGTCGCAAGGGTGCTGTCGACGGACAGAAGCACCCCGGCCTCGCGCGCGATGGCGCTTAACGCCGCAAGGTCGGTCAGGCGCAGGAGCGGGTTGCAGGGAGTTTCAGCGTGGATCAGGCGGGTGGTGGGGCGCAGGGCGGCGCGGACGGCGGCTGGGTCGGTCAGGTCGCAGGAGGTGACGTGGATGCCAAGGTCAGGCAGGACGCGGGTGGCAAGCTCAAAGACCCCGGCATAGCAGACTTCCGAGACGATCAGATGGTCCCCGGCTTTCAGGAACGTCAGGAAGACGGCGGCAGCGGCGGCGACGCCCGTGGCGGTGGCCAGCGCGTCTTCGGCGCCTTCAAGGCCCGCGAGACGGTCTTCCAAAGCGCGGGTGGTGGGGTTGGTCCAGCGGGCATACAGGAAGGGCTGGTCGGTAAGATCAGCCCCTTCGGCGGAAAAACCGGCGGCCCCCGGGGTGAAGGTGTTGTTGACCGAAGCGACGAGGTTGGGGGCTATGGCCCCGGTGACGGGGTCGGGCCGAAGCCCTGCGTCCAGCGCGCGGGTTGCGGGTTGCATCCTGGCGGCAGGCACGGGGTCTTTTCTGCGGTCCGGGTCTGACATGCGTGGCCTTTGCTTTCGCCCCTTCATCGACCGCGAACGCCCCCCGCGCAAGCCGCAAAGGCCGCCCGGTCGCGGATGCCTGCGGCTGCCGGATCAGAACGGCGAACCTGATACAGCGAGAACAACGCCAGCCCGGGACGCAGCCAACCCATCACAAGCGCGTGACAGGTCCACCTGCGTGGGATGAAACCTGTGTGGCTTGCGTCGTTACAGTCAAGTGGCCGCAGCGGCTGCTTGCCCGGCTTCGGGCCCTTGAAGCCAAATGGGAGGTTTTCATGACCCGTTCCCCGATGATCTTTGCCTTTGCCCTTGCGCTGATTGCCATGCCCGCGTTCGCGGACAACATGGCGATCCTGGAAAAGGACGGCATCCTGACCGATGCCAAAGGCATGACGCTGTACACCTTCGACAACGACAAGGATGGGGCATCGGCCTGTTACGACGCCTGCGCTGCAAACTGGCCGCCGCTGGTGGCTGCCGTTGATGCCAAGGCTGACGACGAATACGGTCTGATCGACCGCACCGACGGCACGAAGCAGTGGACCTACGACGGCAAGCCGCTTTACCTTTGGGTGAAGGACACCAAGCCGGGCGACATGACCGGCGACGGGGTCAAGGGCGTCTGGCACGTGGTCAAGTACTGAGAGGCGTCATGCCGTTCCTGGACGAGATCGAAGCCGCCATTCCGGGCCTTCGGGCCTATGCCCGCGCGCTGTTGCGCGACCGGGAGGCGGCGGATGATCTTGTCCAGGACACGCTGGAGACCGCCCTGGCCCGGCAGGGCCAGTGGCGCGGCGACGGGGCCTTGCGCGGCTGGCTGGCGCGCATTCTTCTGAACCGCTTCCGCGACGGGCT
This sequence comes from Paracoccaceae bacterium, assembly GCA_031374565.1. Classification (GTDB taxonomy): domain Bacteria; phylum Pseudomonadota; class Alphaproteobacteria; order Rhodobacterales; family Rhodobacteraceae; genus Tabrizicola. The sequence goes on from JANMGI010000654.1 coordinate 5,216, forward strand.
GCGCCGACGTCGCCCGACGGCGGTGCTGGCGCTCGTGCCGGACCTGTCCGATCTGCCCGCCGCGCGAAAGGCCGACGACCGGCTGGCGCTTGCCGAAGTGCACGCGGCCATGGGTCAATTGCCCGAGGATCAGCGGGCGGCGCTGCTTCTGGTGGCTCTGGAGGGCATGAGCCTGGCCGAAGCCGCGCGCGCGCTGGGGTGCGCGGAGGGAACGCTCGCCTCGCGCCTTGGGCGGGCGCGGGCCACGCTTAGACAGTTGACGGAGCGTGGGCCGGTGTCGCAGCGTCCCGGAAAGGCGGGGGAATGATGCCGCAAGATCCGACGATCAGCAGGGAAGAGGCGCTGCGGCTCCGGCACGGCTCGGCGGCAGACCGGTCACGGCTGTCGGCGCTGGCCACGGGCGATGCCGCGCTGGCCGAGGAACTGGCCGGATGGGACCGGCAGGACGCCGCATTGCAGGCGCTTTACACGCCGGTGGCGGACGAGCCCTTGCCGGAGCGGTTGCTGGAAACTGTACGGGCCACGCGTCGGGCTCCGGTGGTTGGCGCTGGCGGGACCGGCTGGCGCATCGCGGCGGCGGTGGCGTTGATTGCGCTTGGGTTCGTCGCCGGATGGGGCGGGGCGCGGTTGGTGCCCTCGGGTGCGCCCCCAATGCTCGCCCAGGCGGCTATGGCAAGTTACGCGACCTATGCGGTCGAAGTGACACACCCGGTCGAGGTTGGCGCGGATGACGAGGCACATCTTGTGCAGTGGCTGTCCAAGCGGCTGGGCGCCCCGATCCGACCGCCAGACCTGGCAAGCGAAGGCTTCACCCTGATCGGCGGGCGGCTTCTGCCCGGCGATACCGCCCCCGCGGCGCTTTTGATGTACGAGGACGAGCTTGGCCGCAGGCTGGCGCTGTACATTACCCGCAGCGAAACGGCAGAGCGCGAGCTGGCCTTTGCGGAAGAGCCCGGGCGGCAGGCGTTCTGGTGGGTGGATGACGGGCTTGGCTGTGCCCTGTCCGGCGACCTTCCCCGCGAAACGCTGCGGCGGCTGGCCGTAGCAGCTTACCACGGACTGACGGAAGCTTGAAACGCGAAAGGCGCGCCGGTTGCCCGACGCGCCTTTGTCCGGGAAGCCGGAACGACTTAGTTCACCGTTTCAACCTTGCCTTCCAGCACCGGGGTCGCGCCGTTCGCATGGGCGATCTCGATCCGGCGGGGTTTCAGCGCTTCGGGCGTTTCGCGGACGAGGTCGAGGTGCAGCATCCCATGCTCATGCACCGCACCCGTCACGCGGACGTGGTCGGCCAGGGCAAAGCGACGCTCGAACGCGCGGGTGGCGATGCCACGGTGCAGGTAGCTGCGCGCGGTCTCGTCATTGGCTTTGCGGGCGGTGACAAGAAGCGCGCCGTCCTTCACCTCGACGGTCAGCTCGTCCGGGGTGAACCCGGCGACGGCGATCGATATGCGGTAGGCATCCTCGGCGGTCTTTTCAATGTTGTAGGGGGGATAGGTCGGCTGGGCCACATCGGTGGTCAGCACCCGGTCCATCAGATCGGCGATCCGGTCGAAGCCGACGGTGGCACGGTATAGCGGTGCGAAATCAAGGGTACGCATGGTCATCCTCCTGGAAGCGATGTCAGGGGCCTTCCCTTTTCGGGGGCAAGGCGGGTTTGTCCGGGCCCGTCATGGCACCCGGATGACTTTCAGGTAGGAAGCCGGAATTGGGCTTTCAAGACCCGGTGGGGTTCAGGATCTGGGCCAAGGTCAGGGAGAGACGAAACGCGCGCCGCCCGTGGTGCTGGCCCCACCAAGCACGATCCGCTTGACGGGCTTGCCCGGAAGACCCGACGTGCCAATGCCCGCTTCTGCCCCCAAGTCTGCGCCAAGAGTGCTGTCGGCGGGCACGTCGGCGACGCTTGTGGCATCCCCCCGGCGCAGCGCCGCCTTCAGCCGGTCGACGATGGCGGGAAGTTCCATCCCGATGGCAATCGGCTTGCCGTCCATCTCACCGCCCGACGAAACAATCGACACGATCTTGGCGCGGTATCCCGAACGGTCCAGCACCGGCGCCCCGGACGAACCGAAGGTCACGTCACAGTCAAAGGCGATCAGCCGGTCCCGCCGCCCCTTGACCTTGCACAACCGCTGCCAGGACAGCGCGTCTTCCCGGCCTTCGGCGTAGGATACCACGCTCACCTCATCCCCGTCGCCGGGGCGCGCGACCACGAAGGGCGAAATCACCGCGCTGGGAATGGGTTGGGCAAGTTGCAACAGCGCGACGTCCAGTTCGATCATCGGCAGCGGTGCCGGATCAAGGTTCACGTAAGACGGATCAACGATGGTGCGCCGGACCGGACTTTCCGCCAGCGAGGTGCCATTGGCGAACCCGGCCCTGAAGACGATCCGGTCGGCGGCAACGGGCGTTCCGTCGGGTTCGATCACGCAATGGGCGGCAGTCAGGACCAGATCGGCCGCGATAAGCGCCCCGGTGCAGAAGCCGCCGTTCTTCACATCGACCCTGCCCACGGGCTCAAAACCGCGCAGGTCTTCGCGGGTGGTAAGCTGGTCGAGGCCCGAATTGTCCTGCGCCGCCGCCGACCCGGCCAGCAGGATCAGAAGGGCAACCAGCGCCTTCATGGCTTGACGAACTTTGCCCCGGCGCCGTTGCCGCCAGAGAGGACGCTGACCGATTTGACCTTGCCGGATGACCCGGCCTTGCTGTCTTCCAGCGCCGCGCGCAGGGCGGCCAGCGGTTCGGCCAGCGGCACCGCCAACGAGACCTTGCGGCCATCGACTTCCGCCTTGGCCGAAATCACCGACACGACCCGCGCAACACCATCCCGGACGGTGAAGACCGGCGCACCGGACGAGCCGAAATCAACACTGCACGTCAGGATCAGCGCATCGCGCTGACCGGCAAGCACTTCGCAGGCCTCCTGGATCGACGGGGCTTCCTCTCGGTATTGGGCATAGGAGACGACGTCAACCGCATCGCCTTCCACCGGGGCGGCCCCGGTCTCGAACGGTTCCAGCGAGGGCAGGCGGATCGGCTGGCTGAGTTCCAGAAGGGCAAGGTCATCGGTGACACGGTCCAGCCGGTCTTCGGCGGTGTAATGATAATCCGGGTGGGTCACAGCGCGGCTGACCCGGCGGTAGGCCACGGCCCTGCCATTGCGGAACCCGGCCTGAAATTCGATGTCCTCGGGTCGGATCTGCACCCCGGTGGTCTTGTCATACAGGCAATGCGCCGCCGTCAGCACCAGTTGCGGGCCGATCAGCGCCCCGGTGCAGAAGCCGCGCTTGCCAAGGACCAGCTTGCCCACCGCATCCCAGCCGCGCGAGTCGTCCGCCGTCTCCAGCTTGACCATGCCGTCGTCCTGGGCTTGCGCCAGACTGGTCAACGCCAGCAGTGCGACCAGAAGACAGGGGAACAGGTGACGCATGGGACCTCCCCCTTCCGCGCGGATGTCAGCGATATGCGCCGACTTTGGCGGATTTAGGGCCGGTCGCGCAAGGGCGGCGTTTGGCTTAGCCTTGCAAGGCGCGCGGCTGTGGCCCGCCGGTCGCCCAATCCAGAAGTTCGACGGTATGCACCACCGGAATCCCGGTGCCCGAGCCGATCTGCATCATGCAGCCGATGTTCCCGGCGGCGATCACCTGCGGCGATTTCGCTTCCAGCGTTGCCACCTTGCGACGCTTGAGGTCGGCGCTGATCTCTGGCTGAAGCAGGTTGTAGGTCCCGGCACTGCCACAGCAAAGATGGCTGTCGGCGGGCTCTACCACCTCGAACCCCGCGCGTTTCAAAAGATCTTTCGGGGCGGACTTGATCTGCTGGCCATGCTGAAGGCTGCACGCGGCGTGATAGGCCACCCGCAACCCCTTGGGCGCGCCTTCGGGCAGGCCGATCTTGACAAGGACTTCGCTGATGTCCTTCGCAAGGCCCGCGACAGTGGTGGCATCTTCGGCAAGAGGGTCATTGCGGAACATGTAGCCGTAGTCCTTCACCGTGGTCCCGCA
>JANMGI010000655.1:0-6855 GCA_031374565.1 Paracoccaceae bacterium
GTGCAGGCCGCCGTCATCGCCATCGTGATCGAGGCGCTGATCCGCGTCTCGAAGCGCGCCCTGAAATCGCGTGAGGCCTATGTCATCGCCTTTGCTGCGTTTGCCGGGCTGTTCCTGCTGAAACTGCCGTTCCCGTTGATCATCCTTGCAGCCGGAATCTGGGGCTACATCCGCACCCCGGACACCGCGAAAGACCCCACGGCACCACCCCCACCTGCAGCCCTCGCCCGCTCGCTGAAAGCGGCCGCCGTCTGGCTTGCGATCTGGCTTCTTCCACTCGGGCTACTGGTCCTTGCCGCGCCCGGACGGCTGGCCGAGATCGGCGTCTTCTTCTCCAAACTCGCCGTCCTGACCTTCGGCGGTGCCTACGCTGTGCTGGCCTGGATGGCGCAGGATGTGGTGCAGACCAAGGGCTGGCTGACGCTACCGCAGATGATGGACGGCCTTGGGCTGGCCGAAACCACGCCCGGCCCCCTGATCCTGGTGAACCAGTTCGTGGGCTTCATGGCCGCACATCAGATCGGCGGCTGGACGCTTGGCCTTGCAGGGGCGGCAATTGCCGTCTGGATGACGTTCATCCCCTCGTTTCTCTTCATCTTCACCGGTGCCCCCTTCATCGACCGGCTGACCCACATGCCGCGCCTGTCCGGCGCTTTGGCTGCCATCACCGCTGCCGTGGTGGGGGTGATCGCGAACCTGTCACTCTGGTTCGCGCTGCATGTCCTGTTTGCAAACCTGCCCGAATTCACCCTTGGCCCGCTGCACCTGTTCCTGCCTGATCCCACCAGCTTGCGCCCGGTTCCAACCCTCATCGCGGTTTTTGCAGCCTATACTCTCCTTTGGCGACACTGGCCGCTTCTGGCGGTGCTTGCGATTTCAGCACTGGCTTCGGCGGGTGTCACTCTTCTCTGACCGAAGGGGTCCGACCGTCGCATCCACCCCTTCCCTTGGCCCCCGAATCCCCTATGCTGCAACCCAACCGGGAAAGGACGGATGATGGCGCGCAGCATCGACTACGGCAATCTTATGCACCGCGCCATGCGGGGCCTGATCCAGTCAGTTCTTACCGATGTGTCCGAACACGGGCTTCCCGGCGCGCATCATTTCTTCATCACCTTCGACACCACGCACCCCGAGGTGCAGATGGCCGACTGGCTGAAGGAACGCTACCCGACGGAAATGACCATCGTGATCCAGCACTGGTTTGAAAACCTTGTCGTCACCGACGAAGGCTTCACCATCACGCTGAATTTCGGCAATAACCCCGAGCCGATGATCATCCCCTTCGACGCTCTGCGCACCTTCGTCGACCCGTCGGTCGAGTTTGGCCTGCGGTTCGAAACCCAGGATCAGGACGAAGACGAAGAAGGCGACGACATCGACATCGAAGTCGAAGAAGAGCCCGAGCGTCAGGCCGCCGAAGTCGTCTCGCTGGACCAGTTCCGGAAACATTGATGAGCGACCTTGCGCTGTTCCGCCGTCGCTTGCTGAAGAACCCCCGGCAGGTGTCAGCCATTGCGCCCTCATCGCGGACCCTCGCCCGGGCGATGACCTTGGGTCTGGGACCGAAAAGTGGCGCGGTGGTCGAATTCGGGCCCGGCACCGGCCGCTTCACCGAAGCGATCCTGGCGCGCGGCGTCCCGCCCGAAAACGTCACGTTGTTCGAGTTGGACGAGGAATTCGTCGACCACCTGCGCCGGAAATTTCCCGGCGTGACCGTCCACCAGCTTCCCGCGCAAGAGGCCGCCCGGCTGGTTCCATCCGGCGTCAGCACCGTGGTTTCCGGCCTGCCTCTCCTGTCGATGCCCGAAGACGTGCGCCAGGGCATCGTCAGCGCCGCCTTCGCGATCCTCGCTCCGCGTGGGCACTATGTGCAGTTCACTTACGGCTCGCGCCCGCCCCTTCCGCCCGAAACCATCGCCACGCTTGGCCTGACAGTGAACAAGGGCCACAAGGTCTGGGCCAACCTTCCCCCTGCCACGGTCTACCGCTTCCGCAGGGTCTGAAAGCGTCGGAAACTGTGGCTTCAATGCGGTATACCAATGTATGCCAATTGATTTTGTGCGCCCCCGGCGCTAAGCGAAACGCGTGAGCGCAAGGAGGCCCCGATGACCGCAAAAACCACAGCGACGCGTACCGAGACTGACAGCTTCGGCCCGCTTGAGGTGCCCGCAGACAAATATTGGGGCGCACAGACCCAGCGGTCGATCATCAATTTTCCTATCGGCTGGGAACGCCAGCCCGTCCCGATCATCCGCGCGCTTGGCGTGATCAAGAAGGCCTGCGCCCTCGTGAACATGGCGCAGGGCGATATCGACGCGACGCTGGGCGATGCCATCGTGGCCGCCGCGACCGAAGTGATCGACGGCCGCTTCGACGACAACTTCCCGCTGGTGGTCTGGCAGACCGGGTCCGGCACCCAGTCGAACATGAACGCGAACGAGGTGATCAGCAATCGCGCGATCGAGATGCTGGGCGGGGTGATGGGTTCGAAAAAGCCGGTCCACCCGAACGACCATGTCAACATGGGCCAATCCTCGAACGACACGTTCCCCACCGCGATGCACGTCGCCATCGGGATGCACACCCGCGACGTTCTCTTGCCTGGGCTGGAGAAGCTGGCAAAGGCGCTGTGGGCGAAGTCCAACGAGTTCAAGGACATCATAAAGATCGGTCGCACCCATACGCAGGATGCGACCCCGCTGACGCTGGGCCAGGAATTCAGCGGCTATGCCACGCAAGTCGACAAGGGCATCGCCCGGGTGAAGATGTGCCTGCCCGACATTTATGAGCTTGCCCAGGGCGGCACCGCTGTTGGCACGGGTCTTAACACCAAAGTCGGCTTTGACACGCGGGTCGCCGCCGAAATCGCTGCGATCACCGGCCTGCCCTTCGTCACCGCCCCGAACAAGTTCGAGGCTCTGGCCGCCCATGACGCGATGGTCATGTTCTCGGGTGCCCTGAAGACTGTTGCCGCAAGCCTCTACAAGATCGCCAGCGACCTGCGCCTTCTCGGCTCCGGCCCCCGCTCGGGTCTGGGCGAGCTGATTTTGCCGGAAAACGAACCCGGTAGTTCCATCATGCCGGGAAAGGTTAATCCGACCCAGGCCGAAGCGCTGACCATGGTCTGCGCCCACGTCATGGGCAACGACGCCGCTGTCGGTTTCGCGGGGTCGCAGGGCCATTTCGAGCTGAACGTCTACAACCCGATGATGTCCTACAACGTGCTGCAATCGATCCAGCTTCTGGGCGACGCGGCCTCCAGCTTCACCGACAACATGGTGGTCGGCACGCAAGCCAACCTGCCCCGGATCGAAAAGCTGATGAAGGAAAGCCTGATGCTGGTGACGGCGCTCGCGCCGACCATCGGCTATGACAACGCGACCAAAGTGGCCAAGACCGCCCACAAGAACGGCACAACCCTGCGGGAAGAGGCGATTGCGCTTGGCTTCGTCGATGGCGAGACCTTTGACCGCATCGTGCGCCCCGAGGATATGGTGGGCCCGAAAGGCTGATGGCGGAAGTCATCAACCTCCGGCAGGCGAAGAAACAGGCGGCCCGCAAGACTGCCCGTTCGGTTGCCGACTCCAATTCTGCGAAGCATGGAAGAACCAAGGCTGAGCGTGAGTTGGAGAAAGCGCGCGCCGAGAAAGCCGCGAAAGCGCTGGATGGCCACAAGTTCGAGACGGAGTAACCTGCCGTTAACCCTGCTTTGGCAAGGTTGCGGCAGGAGGTGCGCTATGCAGGAACTGCCCTTGCCGATCACGTCGCAGGAATGGATGCGACAAATGTTTGCCACCAAGACTGCGCTCGACGGCGGCGTGATCCGACGCAAGGTCAGCGATTTCGAGCGGCTTGTCGGGCGCGACGTCTTTCTTGGCGCAATGAAGAAGCGCGGCTACCGGGTGGTGGAGAACGCCGGACATTTCGTGGTCTTCTGCAACTCCGATGACGTCCTGCTCCGCCTGTGACCTGAAGACCCAAATTTCTTAAGTAAGAAATTTGTCAAAATCCTTACTTAAGGATTTTGGGTCTTCTGTACAGCGGCTACTGTCTCCCTCATGACCACCCGCCCCGCCAAACACTCCCTGACCCTGCACGGCCACCGCACCAGTGTCTCGCTGGAACCGGCGTTCTGGGATGCCTTCCGCGCCATCGCCTCCGAGAAGGGCACCCCCCTCAACACCCTTGCCGCCGAAATCGACAGTGACCGTCACGGAGAGGAAGGCCTTGCCTCCGCGATCCGGGTCTTCTGTCTGAACCACTACCGAGGACCATGATGCGCGCCGCCGTCCTTCGCGCCTACCGCGAACCCCTCAGCATGGAAACCGTCCCAGACCCGACCTGCGAGGCCGACGGCGTGGTCCTGAAAACCCTCGCCTGCGGGATCTGCCGCAGCGACTGGCACGGCTGGGTCGGCGAACACCCAAAGGTCAAACCCGGCGACATTCCCGGTCACGAATACTGCGGCGAGGTGGTCGAAGCCGGTCCCTTGGCAAAATGGAAACCCGGCGACCGCGTCATCGCACCCTTCATCCTTGCCTGTGGCGACTGCCCCGAATGCCGCTCGGGCCAGACCACCACCTGCCGCAGCCAGCGCGTTCCCGGCTTTGGCGACCGCGGTGCTTATGCAGAATACGTCTCGGTCCCCCACGCCCACAACCTGACCCGCCTGCCAGAAAACCTTTCGCCGGCCCTTGCCGCGGGCCTCGGCTGCCGTGTCACCACCGCTTTCCACGCCCTCACCGGTCGCGCCGCCCTTCAGGCTGGCGAATGGCTCGCGGTGCACGGCACCGGCGGGATCGGCCTTTCCTGCCTTCTCGTTGGCAAGGCGCTGGGTGCGCGGGTGATCGTGGTCGATGTCGTGCCCGAAAAGCTGACCCATGCCCTGACCCTCGGCGCCGAAGCCGCGCTTGAAGCCCGCAAAGAGGACGTCGCCGCAAGGATCGTCGAACTCACCCAGGGCGGCGCCCATGTCAGCGTCGAAGCCCTTGGTATCGAGGCCACCGCCAACACCTCGCTCAAATGCCTGCGCCCGCTTGGCCGCCATGTCCAGGTCGGCCTGCCCACCGGCCATACCGCGCAGATGCAGATCGACATGAACACGCTCTACATGCGGCAGCTGTCGGTCTTCGGCACCCGGGGAATGCCCGCTTGGCGCTACCCGACGCTTCTGTCCCTGATCGAGACAGGCCGCATCGACGTGACGCCCATTGTCGCCCGAACCGTCGCCCTTGCCCAGGCCACGGACGAACTGCGCGCCTTCGATGGCCCCACCGCCCCGGGAGTCGCCGTGATCACCGACTTTGCAAGCTAACCCGCCACCTGCGCCGCCACCTGCTCCAACGTCACCGCCAGATCGCCGTAGCCCGTGAACCGCCGCTCATAGGCCAGACCCAGCCGTCGGGCGCAGTCTTCGGCCTTCGCGTCCAATGCCGGATCGTTGACCTGCGCCTGATAGACCAGCTTGGTGTAGTTCCCGAAATACATGTCCCGCAGCTCGGGGTGGCGATCCAGCCCCATAGGCTTCCAGACAAAGGCGTCGAACTGCCGCACCAGGAAATCGGTCAGGTAGAAGGCCGTGAACTCGGTCTCGGACCGCTCGGCAAAGGCGGTGTTGCCTTCGAAGAACGCATAGCAATGCGGGCCTTCCACCATGGCGACCCCAAGCCGCGCGCAAGCCGCCTGCAAAAGCCCTCCGGTCCCGCAATCGGCGTAGACCACGAAAACCTGATCATAAGCACCCCGCGCCGTGATCACCGCCTCTTCCACCGCCGGGATGATCTTGTCCGGCCAGAGATGCAGCTTCGCGGGCAAACACTGCAGGTCGAGATGCGTCCAGCCATTTGCCGATTTCAGAGCCAGGATCTCATGCGCCAGCGCTCCACAGGCGATCAAGAGGATACGACCCTGATGCAAGGGGGCAAGACCGGTTTCGGAAAGGGCCAGATCGTCCATCGCGGGCCTTAGCGGCCGACCCGGGTCCAGGTCAGGATCAGACTGGCCGACAGGGTCGCGAAGAGCACCGCCGCAAGCGGAACTCCGGACCAGACCGCAAGCCAGAGCGTCAGCCCGGCGGCGGCAATCACCAGCGCGATCAATCCAAGGAAATGCGTCAAGGGCATGAGTGCCTCCCTAGCCCTCAATCTGCGCTTCGCAAGGGCTGCTTGCAAGCCCTTGCCGAATCACAGGCCCGTGTCACGCCCATGTCAGCCCCGTGCCACCGGCCAAAGTCAGCCGTTCATCGCATTGTGCTTGCGGGCGACCCATGCCTTTGCGGTTTCCACCGCAACCGCCGCATCCCGGCAATAGGCATCGGCCCCGATGGCCTTGCCGAATTCCTCGTTCAGAGGCGCGCCGCCAACAAGGATGATGTAATCCTCGCGCAGGCCCTTTTCCTTCATCGTGTCGATCACGACCTTCATGTAGGGCATCGTCGTGGTCAGCAACGCCGACATCCCCAGGATGTCCGGCTTTTCCGATTCCAGCGCCTCAAGATACTTCTCGACCGAGTTGTTGATCCCCAGATCCTTCACCTCGAAGCCCGCACCTTCCATCATCATCGCGACAAGGTTCTTGCCGATGTCGTGGATGTCGCCCTTCTCGGTGCCGATCACCATCTTGCCCATCCGCGGGGCGCCGGTTTCGACCAGCAAGGGCTTCAGGATGAACATCCCTGACTTCATCGCATTGGCGGCCAGCAGAACCTCGGGGACAAACAGGATGCCATCGCGGAAGTCGGCGCCGACGATCGTCATGCCCGCAACCAGCGCCTTGGTCAGCACATCATAGGGCGTCCAGCCGCGCGCGATCAGCAGGTTGACGGCCTCCTCGATCTCTTCCTTCAGACCGTCG
>JANMGI010000660.1:0-2291 GCA_031374565.1 Paracoccaceae bacterium
TAGGTCACGCCCTCGTCTGGCTGCGCGACGGCTGGCAACGGCAATCGGTCCAGCGCGTCGACAATCAGCCGCGCACCCAGCGCGCTCAGCCGGTCGTGCAGCAGGGCCGTCGTTTCCTCGGCCTCGATCTCCACCGTCTCGCGCAGCAGGACCGGACCGGTGTCCAGCCCCGCCTCCATCTGCATGATACAGACCCCGGTTTCTGCGTCCCCCGCCATGATCGCCCGATGGATCGGCGCCGCCCCGCGCCAGCGTGGCAACAGGCTGGCATGGATGTTCAGGCAACCCAACCGCGGCGCGTCCAGAACCGCTTGCGGCAGGATCAGCCCGTAGGCCACCACCACCGCCACATCGGCCCCAAGGCCTGCAAAATCGCGCACAGCCTCGTCGCTGCGCAGCGAGACCGGATGACGCACCGGCAGACCCAGCGCTTCGGCCCGCGCCTGTACGGGGCTCGGCCGATCCGCCTTGCCCCGCCCCGCCGGGCGCGGCGGCTGGCAGTAGACCGCCAGGATATCATGCGCCTGATGTAGCGCGTCCAGCACCGGAACCGAGAACTCCGGCGTCCCCATGAAAACTATTTTCATCCGCGCCGCCCCAGCTTTCCGGCCTTTGCAATCAGCATCTTTCGCTTCAGCGGCGAGAGGTGGTCAAAATACATCTTTCCCGCCAGATGGTCGATCTGATGCTGCACGCTGGTTGCCCAGAGACCGACGAAATCCCGATCCTCGATCGCACCTTCGGCGTTCAGGAACTGCACCGTCACCGCTCGGGGTCGCTGGATCGTTGCCGACACGCCAGGCAGATTAGGGCTGGCCTCTTCATGCTCGCGCAACTGGACACTGGCGTGCAGCACCTTTGGATTGGCCATCCGCACCGCTTGCCCCCGCGCGTCAGAGCAATCAACCACCGCCAGACGCAAAGGCACCCCGACCTGCACCGCCGCAAGTCCGTAACCCGGCATCGCATCCATCGTGTCGATCATGTCGGCCCAGATGCCACGCACCTCATCGGTGATCGTCGCCACATCGGCAGCAGGGGCGCGCAGAACCGGATTTGGCCAGGGCAGGCAGCGCCGGACCGTCACTCCCGCGCCCGTTCGCGTTTCAGCTTTTCCATCTTCCGCGTGATCATCTGGCGCTTCAGCGGCCCAAGGTAATCGATGAACAGCTTGCCATCCAGATGGTCGATCTCGTGCTGCACGCAGGTTGCCCAAAGGCCCGCGAACTGCCGTTCCTGCATCTGACCGTCCAGCCCAAGCCAGCGCACCTGCACCTCGGCCGGGCGCTTCACCTCGGCATATTGGTCGGGGATCGACAGACAGCCTTCCTCATAGCTCGACAGATCCTCGGACGACCACAGGATCTCGGGGTTGATCAGCACGATCGGCTCCGGCTCGCCCTCCTTGATGCAGTCCATCACGATGACCCGCTTCGTCACCCCGACCTGCGGCGCAGCAAGGCCAATGCCGGGCGCATCATACATCGTCTCCAGCATGTCTTCCGCCAGACGCTTGATCTCGGGGGTAACTTCGCCCACGGAATCGCAGACCTTCTTGAGGCGCGGGTCAGGATGGATCAGGATGTGACGGATCATGTTCGCGATTTACGAAAGCGGGCCCGACATGGCAAGAGGCAGGCTTGACAACGGCACGATGGGACACGGGCAACGGCAACGGGGTCATTGTTCTGCATTATCTAGACAAATTGGACTGTGGTTCTGCATACGTCCAAATTTTCAGGATGACTTCCCATCCATGATGGAATAATCGGATGAATATCCCAAACAACAGGCCCTTAGACATGACCTTCGATACGCCGATCTCCCGTGCTGGTTCTCACTGTGCGAAATGGGACATGCTTGAACCGCTCTACGGCCTGACCCCCGATGACGGTCTGGCCATGTGGGTCGCCGATATGGAATTCAAGCCGCCGCAGGTCGTGCAGGCCGCGCTAGAGAAGATGCTGGCCCACGGTGTCTACGGCTATTTCGGCGACGATACGGCCTATCTCGACGCGATCCGCTGGTGGATGTCGAACCGCCACGGCTGGGAGGTGCAGCCCGACTGGATCTTCACCACACATGGCCTGGTGAACGGAACCTCGCTGTGTATCCAGAGCTTCACCCAGCCCGGTGACGGCATCCTGTTGATGACCCCGGTTTATCACGCCTTTTCCCGGATCATCAAAGCTGCGGGCCGTGAGGTGGTCGAATGCCCGCTGGCCATGGTCGATGGCCACGCCCAGATGGACTTCGCCGCGTGGGAAGCCAACCTGACCGGTCGCGAAAGG
>JANMGI010000671.1:0-1721 GCA_031374565.1 Paracoccaceae bacterium
TCACCCAGAGGTTCCGGTCGATGCGTTTGAAAACCGCAAGCTCCTGGCGCAGCATTGCGAACGGGTGATCCGCACCGTGCATGTCCATTCCGCAGCGTCGTAGGGTGGGCAATATGCCCACGTCATTCGCGCATGGACATATTGCCACCTTACAAGGCCTCACCGCAACCGGCGCAACAACTCCATCGACGGCTCCCCGGTCACTGGCACCCCGACGCTTGCCTGATAGGCGCTGATCGCAGCCTTCGTCTTTGCCCCCATCACCCCATCGGTCCCACCGGTGTCGAAACCCGCCGCCGTCAGCTTTTGCTGCAACGCTTGCCGGTCCGCCTTGGTCATTTCCGCCGCATCCGGCCCGAAAGATGCCTGCACCCCGCCGCGCCCCAGCAGCCGGTCTGACAGATGCCCCACGCCAATCGCGTAATTCTGCGCGTTGTTGTAGCGCAGGATCGTCGCAAAGTTCTGCGTCAGCAGGAAATACGGCGCCCCGCCGCCGTTGCCGCCCGCGATGATCGACCCACCTGCCAGCGCCCGGCCGTCGGCAGCGCGAACGCCCAGACCCTGCCACTCCGCCGCAGACCGCCCTTTGCCCCGCCCCAGAAGCCCTGCGTTGAAGCCCGCCGGAACGGTCACCTCCATCCCCCATGGAAGTCCGGTCGTCCAACCCGACTTCGCCAGATAGGCGGCGGTTGAGGCGAGCGCATCCGTCGGGTCTTCGGACCATATGTCGCGCCGCCCGTCGCCGGTGAAATCCACCGCAAAGGCAAGGTAACTGGTGGGGATGAACTGGGTATGCCCCATCGCGCCCGCCCAGCTTCCGGTCATCCCGGCGGGTGAGACATCCCCCGCCTGCAAGATCTTCAGCGCCGCAACCAGCTGGCCCTCGAAAAACTCGCCCCGCCGACCTTCATAGGCGAGGGTCGACAGCGCGCTGACCACGGGCACATTCCCCCGCCGCGTCCCGAAGAAGCTTTCCAACCCCCAGACCGCCGCGACGACATTGCCCTCGACCCCGTAGCGCGCTTCGATGGCCTGCAAGGTCCCGGCGTATTGCGCATATTTCTGACGGCCAAGGCTGACGCGTTCGTCGGACGCGGCGATGTTCAGATAATCCTCCAGCGTCCGGGTGAACTCGGTCTGGTTGCGGTCTTTCTCGATCACCTCGGGCAGGAACCCCGCCCCCCGGAACGCAGCGTCCAGCGTGCCAGAGGATATCCCGCGCGACGCCGCCCGACCCTTGAACGCCGCGACCCAGGCATCCCAGCCCGCATCCGGCACGATGCGGGGCGCGGGGTCCGGCGCGCGGTAGCCACCGCCAGCGCCGCCCGAAGACCGACCACCGCCGCCGACACAGGCCGACAACAGCGCCGCCGCTCCCGCCATCAGACCCGCGCGCCGCGTGAAACCCTTGCCGATAGCTGCCTCAATCATCGTCCCGCCCGCCTGCTGCTCTTGTTATCTGGCCATGATACCCATGCCGCCTCCCAAAGGCCAAGGCCCGCCGCATGCCACACGCAGGTCGTTGCCATCGCCGGTTTCGCCGACCGCTCCTCGCACAAGGCGGCTTGGGCAACCGTCCTCTGGCCACCCAAGCGATCATGCCCCCGACCACTTCCGCGATTTTGTCCAAGAGAACGGTTTTATTCTGCAATAATTCCCCCAATTTATTTGCAACCCTGAAAGTCGGCCATGCAGAGTCGCAAGCCGCAAACTGCCAGCAC
>JANMGI010000675.1:0-1988 GCA_031374565.1 Paracoccaceae bacterium
ACCCCGTCCCCTGCCCGCGCTTGGACACGAAGACCTGCTTGGCCTTCCAGCACTCCAGCACCGGCATCCCCGCGATGGGCGAGTTCGGGTCTTCCTGTGCTGCCGGGTTCACGATGTCGTTCGATCCGATGACGATGGCCACGTCCGTGCTGGGGAAGTCCTCGTTGATCTCGTCCATCTCCAGCACGATGTCGTAAGGGACCTTCGCCTCGGCCAAGAGCACGTTCATGTGCCCCGGCAGACGCCCTGCAACCGGATGGATCGCGAAGCGGACGTTCTTGCCTTTGGCGCGCAGCTTGCGGGTCAGTTCGCTCACCGACTGCTGCGCCTGCGCCACCGCCATCCCGTAGCCTGGGATGATGATGATGCTGTCGGCATCGTTCAGTGCCGCCGCAACACCTTCGGCGTCGATGGCAATCTGCTCGCCCGTGACTTCCATCGCCGGCCCCGTGGTGCCGCCGAACCCGCCCAGGATCACGGAAATGAACGACCGGTTCATCGCCTTGCACATGATGTAGGACAGGATCGCACCAGAGGAGCCGACCAGAGCACCTACGACGATCAGAAGGTCATTGGACAACGAAAAGCCGATCGCCGCCGCCGCCCAGCCGGAATAGCTGTTCAACATCGACACCACGACCGGCATGTCCGCCCCGCCGATCCCCATGATCAGGTGATAACCGATGAAGAGGGCCGCCACCGTCATGCCGATCAGCGCCAACGTCGAGCCCGATTGCAGGTAGACCACCAGCAGCACCAGCGACACCAGCGCCGCCGTGGCGTTCAGCAGATGCCCGCCGGGCAGTTTGGTCGCCTTGCCGTCAACCTTGCCTGCCAGCTTTCCGAAGGCCACCACCGACCCGGTGAAAGTCACCGCGCCGATGAACACACCAAGGAACGTCTCGATCCGCAGGATCGAGATTTCCACCCCGGTCTTGTGCGCGACGACCGCCGCGAAACCGTCCAGCGCCGCCCGAGCGGCCTCATCCATCCCCATCACGCGCACCATTTCGATATGCGTGTTGAAGCCGATGAAAACCGCAGCCAGACCGACCAGCGAATGCATCGCTGCCACCAGCTGCGGCATCTCGGTCATCTGGACGCGCTGTGCGACGATCCAGCCGATAGCCCCGCCGCCCGCGATCAGCAGTACCGACAGCCACCACAGCCCCATTCCGGGTCCGTAGATCGTAGCGGCAACGGCCAGCGCCATGCCGACAATGCCATACCAGACCGCGCGCTTGGCGCTTTCCTGGCCCGAAAGTCCCCCCAGCGACAGGATGAACAGAACCGCTGCAACGACATAAGCCGCCGTGGTAAATCCGAATTCCATGGCTGGCTCTCCCTACGACTTCTGGAACATGGCGAGCATGCGACGCGTCACCATGAAGCCACCAAAAATGTTGATCCCGGCCATGAAGACCGACAGCGCTGCAAGGATGATCACCAGGAACGACCCCGATCCGATCTGCATCAGCGCCCCCAGGATGATGATCGACGAAATCGCATTCGTCACCGCCATCAGCGGAGTGTGCAAGCTGTGGCTTACGTTCCAGATCACCGAGAAGCCAACGAAGACCGCCAGCACGAAGACGATGAAGTGGCTCATGAACGCCGCAGGCGCGTAAAGCCCCGCCAGCAGCATCAGCCCGCCGCCAATCGCCAGCAACCCAACCTGATTGCGGGTCTGCGCCTTGAAGGCCGCAACCTCCTGCGCCCGGCGTTCAACCGGGGTCAGTTCCTTTGCCTTTTCCTTCGGCTTCTGCACCGCAATCGCCGCGATCTTCGGCGGTGGCGGCGGATAGGTCACCGCCCCCATATGCGCTGCCGTGGCACCCCGGATCACGTCATCCTCCATGTTATGCGCGATGACCCCGTCCTTCTTCGGCGTAAGGTCAGTCATCATGTGGCGGATGTTTGTGGAATAAAGCGTACTGGCCTGGGCGGCCATCCGGCTGGGAAAATCGGTGTAGCCGACCACGGTCACG
>JANMGI010000685.1:0-2232 GCA_031374565.1 Paracoccaceae bacterium
GCCCAATCAAAGGGGCAAGCGGAAAGGGTGGTTGCCTCCGGCGGGGATATTTGGGCAAAGATAAAACATGGTGGGCCGGATCATTCATTCGCTGGACTGCGTGGCCGAGGGGGCCGAGTGGCTTGCCCTTCGGGAGCCTGCCTTTGCGCGGGCTCTGCCGCTGGTGGGGGTCTTGCCGCTCCGGCGCGAAGCGGATGGGTTCGCGGCGCTGCTGCGGGCGATTGTCGGGCAGCAGGTTTCGGTCGCGTCAGCGCGGGCGATCTGGACGCGGCTGGAAGGCCTTGGGCTGACGGACCCCGGCGTGATGGCGGCAGCGTCGGACGAGGACTTGCGGGCGGCAGGACTTTCGCGGCAGAAGGCTCGCTATGGGCGGGCCTTGGCGCAGGCGGGGCTTGATTTCAACGCGTTGCGCGGCGTTCCTGATGTGGACGTCGTGAAGACTTTGGTTGCCGTTCCGGGCATCGGGATCTGGACCGCCGAGATCTATGCAATGTTCGCGCTGGGGCGGGCGGATGTCTTTGCGCCGGGGGACCTTGCTCTGCAAGAGGCGGCCCGGATGTTGTTTCAGCTGGAAATGCGACCCACGGACAAGGCTTTGCGGGCCATGGCCGAGGCGTGGTCGCCGTGGCGGTCGGTTGCAGCGCGGATTCTTTGGGCCTACTACCACGTGGCCAAGGAACGGGAAGGGGTGTGAGCGATGCGGGAATTGCGGTTCGGGCGGAAAGGTCCGGGACAGGGTCAGGCGAAGGCTTTGCTTGTCTTTCTGCATGGTTACGGGGCGAACGGGGCCGATCTTCTGGGCCTTGCCGACGTGATGGGTCCGCATCTTCCCGGCGTCGCCTTCCTGGCCCCGGATGCGCCGGAGGCTTGCGCAAGCGGAGGCGGCGGTTTCCAGTGGTTTCCGGTGCCCTGGATTGACGGTTCACCCCAGGCAGCAGCGGATGCGGGGCTGGATAGCGCTACACAGGATCTGAACGGGTTCCTGGATGCGCGGCTGGCGGAGGAAGGGTTGACGCCGGATCGGCTGATCCTCCTTGGCTTCAGTCAGGGGGCGATGATGGCCATGCACGTCGCACCACGCCGGGCAGAGCCTGTGGCAGGAATCGTTGCGATCTCGGGGCGGCTGTTGCGGCCTGAACTGCTGGCGACCGAGGCGGTGGTGAAGCCGCCGGTGCTGCTGATCCACGGGGATCAGGACCCGGTGGTGCCGTTTGGCGACATGGCACGTGCGGGTGATCATCTGGTGGCGGCGGGGTTCCAGACCTTTGGCCATGTGATGGAAGGCACCGGGCACGGCATCGCACCGGATGGTCTAGGGGTGGCGCTTCAGTTCATCAAGGAGCGTTTGACTGTCTGATCAGCGGGTTAAGAGACGCTTTTGAGGTAAACGGCGCAGCCGGTCAGGGCGGCGTAGTCATCTTCAACCACGGTGACCGAGAAATCTTTTTGCAGCAGGTCCACCCGGCGGGCGTCGCGGAACGACGCTTCCAGCCCGAAGCGTGCGAAGTGCGGGGTCATGGCGCGGGACATGCCGCCGATCAGGTAGATCCCGCCGTAGGGCAGGTGGATCAGCGCCAGGTCGGCCAGCATCTGGCCCAGAATATGCACATATAGTTTTGCGGCATGGGTGGCAGTCGGATCGCCCGCGTCGAGTGCCGCAAGCACATCGGCGGAGGTCAGCGTTGACGGATGGCCAGCGGCAAAGGCGGCGAAGGCATGCAGGTTGGCAAGGCCGCGACCGGCCAGAACCTCTTCCACCCCGGCATGGGGCACTTCGCCTTCGGCTTTCAGCTTGGCCTCGATGAAGTGGACAAGGCGGAACTCTTCCTCGGTCCGGACCGGCATATTGACGTGACCGCATTCGGACGGCGGCACAACGCGACCCTGCGGTGCCGGATGGACTGGTGCGGCGTTGACGCCGGTGCCCAGCCCGACGACAACCATCGAGCCGTTCGGCTTGACCGGGCCGGGAATGACCGTCCGCAAGTTTGCCGCCGGGATGTGCCCAAGGGCCTGTCCCTGCGCCTGAAGGTCATTCAGGATTGCGACATTGCCCGCGCCAGTGGCGGAGGAAAGCTTGTCGGCATCCATCACCCAGGCAAGGTTGGTCATCGTGGCGATGCCGTCCTGCACCGGGCCGGCGGCTGCCACGCAAACGCCGGTCACAGAGGCGCCGGTTTGGGTCAGATAATCGCGGAGCACGTGGGCGATGTCCTGGCCGCGCGCCTGATA
>JANMGI010000689.1:0-2299 GCA_031374565.1 Paracoccaceae bacterium
CACGTCGTCATGTCGGCCTCCGACCGGGTGATCTGCCTGAACGGCCATATCTGTTGCGAGGGCACGCCGCGCGTGGTGTCGAACGCGCCGGAATACCGGGCGCTGTTTGGGCTGGGCACGCAGGGGGCGCTGGCGCTGTACCAGCATACGCATGACCACGAGCATACGCATGACCATGCCCATCACGATCACCACGAGCACGACCATGCTTGACGATTTCCTCGTGCGCGCCGGGTTGGCCGGGGTGGGGCTGTCGCTGGCGACCGGGCCGCTGGGGGGCTTTGTCGTCTGGCGGCGGATGGCGTATTTCGGCGATGCGACCGCGCATGCCGCCGTGCTGGGGGTCGCACTGGCGCTTGCCACCGACATGCCCATCGGCCTCGGCACCCTGACCGTCGCCCTTGCCATGGCCGTTACCGTCGCGGGCCTGTCGGCGCGCGGCTGGGCGATGGACACCACGCTTGGGGTCCTTGCCCATTCGGCGCTGGCCTTCGGTCTGGTCGCGGTCAGCTTCTTTCCTTCGGTCCGCACTGACCTGTCCAGCTACCTTTTCGGCGATATTCTGGCCGTCAGCCGGGGCGAACTGGCCCTCGTCTGGCTGGGCGCGCTTGCCGTTCTTGCCATCCTGGTCTGGCGCTGGCAGGCGCTTCTCACGGCCACCGTCAGCGAGGACCTTGCCCACGCGGCAGGCATCCGTCCCGACCGGGAACGGCTGGTGCTGGTCATCGCGCTTGCCCTTGTCGTCGCCGTGGCCCTGAAGATCGTCGGCGCGCTGCTCATCGCCGCCATGCTGATCATCCCCGCCGCCACCGCCCGCAGCCTGTCGCGCACGCCCGAGGCTATGGCCGTCCTTGCCATCGCCATCGGCGCGCTTTCGGGACTCGGCGGGCTTGGCCTTTCGCTGTGGCAGGACACCCCAACCGGCCCCTCGATCATCGTCGTGGCCGCCGGACTTTTCGCGATTTCTTCGATCCGACGGCAGGTTTAGGCGGAAATATCTGCCAGCCTGCCCGAAGCTTGCCAAAATTCACCGCTATCAGGGCGGTGAATCAGAGGGTCTTCGTCACAAGGCCCGAACTGCAAGGACTGACCCGTGCTCCGACTGTTCGGCTTTCTGTTCATGTTCACCCTCACCGCCGGGGGTTACATGTTCGTGGATTACAAGATGTCCGCCCGCTGGGCGGGCCGCGAAGATGCCAAGGGGCTTACCTTCACCGAATATCTCGGCGGGCTGTCCGGACGGATCGCCGGGTTGACCGGCGCGGCTGCGGCCACGGGCTTGCCGGTCAAGCTGGCGGACATGCTGCCAAAGCCACCCGAAGGCTGGAAGGTCCGCCCGGTCGAAGCTGCGGATATTGACGCCTTCCTGCCAAAAAGCGAACGCAAGGCCGACGTAACCGCGCTTTCGGCGTTGAAGACTATGGCCAAGGCAGACTCTGCCGATGGCGCCGAGGTTGTGGCCCTGACCTATGAAAAGGGTGATCGCAAGCTGATCATCAAGGCGACCCGCTATCCGAACGTCATCTTCACCGGCGCCGTGGCCCTGCAGCAGCGGATCGAGCTTCAGTCGGTCACCGCGCAGTTTCGCGGCACCGAATTCGCCACCGTGCGCGGCCTTGACGTGACCGAGGACCTGCTGCCGGAAGGCTTCCGGGGCCGGTATTTCTTTGCCGACGTGGGCGCGCAGATCCATCTGCGCGTGCTTGCCCCGAAACGGATGCAGGATGACGACCTGTTACCCTTCTTCGAAACCCTGCACGTCAAGGCGATGAACGCAGGCGTCATCGACAAGGTCGAGGGTCTGGGTGACGTGCCGGTGATCGTCCTCGCCTCGGCTCTGGATGGGCCGGAACGCGATGCCTACCTTGCCGATGTCGCCGCGCGCGCATCCTTGGAAGCTCAGGCTGTGCAGAAAGAGAAAGCCGAACAGGCCGAACTGGAATCTGCCGCAACCTCCGCTGCTCCGGCCGAAGACCAGTCGGGCGGCGGCTTCCTGAGCAGTCTTTTCGGCGGCGAAAAGCCGACGGATGTGGCTGAGACCGACGCGCCCGCAGCCGAAAAGGCCAAGGTCGACTGCACCACCGGCAAGGACGGGGTCAAGCGCTGTACCATCGAAAGCGCCCCCGCGGCCGAATGATCCAGAGCCTGCCCGCCGGTTACAGCGGCGTCGGATAGACCTCAGAACGTCAGCCCGGAAAACCGCGACGGGTTCTGCGGCACGCCCGGCAGGACGCACAGCATCTCGTACAAGAGGTTCGCCCCGATCAGCGCGGTGTTGCCCGTAGGGTCGTACGGCGGC
>JANMGI010000700.1:0-7417 GCA_031374565.1 Paracoccaceae bacterium
GCGCCGAACATCACCACGGCGACCATGATCGAACCTTCGATGATCGCGGCGACGTTTGGGTCGACGGACAGAAGTGTGAGGTCCATCCGCACGGTGCGCAGGACGAAGACGGCGAGGATCGGGCCAAGGATGCCACCGCGCCCGCCGCCAAGGACCACGCCGCCCAGCACCACAGCGGCGACGGAAGCGAGGAGGTAGGGGCCGGGGATCGGCTCACCAATGCCTGTGCTCATGGTGACAGAAAGCCCCCCGAGTGCGGCGAACAGGCCGCAAAGCGCATAGGCGGCGATGCGGGTCTGGCCCACAGGCACGCCAGAACGGAACGCGGCAAGGGGGTCGGAGCCGATGGCGTAGAGGCGGAGGCCAAGCTTGGAGCGGCGGATGGGAAGCCAAATCAGCGCGGTGACGATGGCCAGAAAGACCACTGCGCGGGGCAGGAACGGCAAGCCGGGCATCGTGCCAGTGGACAGGGCGCGCAGCCAGGGGGCGGCACCGCCACCCGGTGCGTTCAGGATAAGAAGCGCGACGCCCTGCCAGACGAACAGCATGGCAAGGGTGACGACGATGTCCGGCACCTTCGAGACTGTGATGAGAAGGCCGTTGATTGCCCCCATCGCCAGGCCAAGACCAAGAACGCCAAGGACGATCAGTATGGACAGGCTATCCGTGGCCCCGTCCATCAGAACGGCCCCGGTCACACTGGCAACGGACATCATCGCGGCGATGGACAGGTCGATGCCACCGGCAAGAACGACGATAGCCATGCCGACGGTCGCCAGCGCGAAGGGCAGGGCTGCACGGGCAAGGCTGTCCAGGCCGGACGCGCCGAAGTCAGGCTGGATGAGCTTTGTGGCGAGGAGGAGGGCCACGAGAAGGGCGGCGAGGCCCAGGGTCCAGGCGTTGGCTTGGGTCCAGCGCCTCATTTGGGGACCTCAGCGCGCGTCGGAAGGGTTATCAAATTGAGCGCCTTGCGGCGCAAGCCTT
Source organism: Paracoccaceae bacterium (assembly GCA_031374565.1). GTDB lineage: Bacteria > Pseudomonadota > Alphaproteobacteria > Rhodobacterales > Rhodobacteraceae > Tabrizicola. Next base: position 985 of record JANMGI010000700.1, read on the forward strand.
TTGTCGCGCCGCTTTGCGTGAAGGACGCAAAGCGGCTCGGGCATGCCTCCGGCGGGGATACTTGGACCAATGTGAAAGGGTAGCGGTGTCTGGGCAGGATTGGCGGCCTACTGGTTCTTCCGCGGCGGGGATTCGCGTGGCCGGTGATTGCTGCGTGGAACGACAGCGCCCATGCGCGACTATCCCACTGCATGGGAGAGCGAGAGAGTGGGAGGGTGGTGCGAAGGGCTTGGCCGGTCATGCCAAGGCCTTCTCGGTCAATCCGTAGGCCGCGCGCATCAGGGTGGATTCGTCGGCATCCCGGGCGTCGATCACGTCCACCACCCGGCCATTGAAGATCACCACGGCGCGGTCGCAAGCAAGGCGGATCTCGGCGAGTTCAGAGGTATAGTACAGGACCGCCGCACCCTGGTCGGCAAGGTCGCGGACCAGCGCGTAGATCTGGCGCTTGGTGCGGATGTCGATTCCGCGCGTTGGGTCGAACAGGAGAAGCGTCTGCACCCCCTTCGCGATCCAGCGGGCGATGGTCACCTTCTGCTGGTTGCCGCCGGACAGCCTGCGCACCTCGCCTTGGGCGCGGGTGTCGATCTGAAGGGTCTCGATGGCGGCTGTGACCTTGGTGGCTTCCTCTCCCATCGGGATCGCACCCCAGTTGCGGAAGCGGGCCAAAAGCGGCACAGCAATATTCTCGCGGACAGATCGCGACATCAAGAGCGCGTGGGCCCGGTCACCCGGCACAAGCGTCAATCCTGCGGCGATGGCGTCGGACGGGTGGGTGAAGGTCTTGGCAACTCCGTCCACCTCCACCGTCCCCGCAGTCGCTTTGCGGTTTCCAGCCAGCACATCGAACAGCTCATCCTGACCCTGCCCCTCAAGGGCGACGACGCCCAGAACCTCTCCCTTGTGCAGGTTGAACGAAACATCGGTAAGGCGGGTGCCGGTCTTCAGGCTGCGAACGCGCAGGCGGGGGGGGTCGGTCAGAGTTGGCTTGGCGGCTCGGCTTTCGCTGCCAGTTGCGGCGACAGCCCCACCCAGCATCATCTCGACGATGCGCTCCTCGATCCCCGGCTCGATCTTCACGTCGCCCACGGTCAGCCCATCGCGCAGAACGGTCGCCCGGTCGCAGATCGCGGCGATTTCGGTAAAGCGGTGCGAGATGTAGATGACCGACCGCCCCGCATCGGCCTGCGACCGCACGACGCGCAGCACCCGGTCCACCAGATCGGTCGGCAGGGCTGCGGTCAGCTCGTCCAGAAGCAGCACATCCGGCTCCATCGCCAGAGCGCGGGCAAGGTCCACGATCCGCAACGACGCCAGCGGCAAGGACCGGATCAGCGCGTCTTGCCGCAGGTCGGGCAGACCCAGTTCCGACACCCAATGCCGGAACGGCGCGACCGCCGTGTCGCCAAGCTGCAAGTTGTCGGCGACCGAAAGGTCCGGGATCAGCGACGGTTCCTGATAGACCGGCACTAGCCCCCATTTCCGCGCCCCGGCGGGGTTGGCAACAGTGCTGTCGCGCCCCTTGATCTTAACGTGACCCGAATCGGGCTTCAGCACCCCGGTCAGGATCTTGACGAAGGTGGATTTCCCCGCGCCATTCGCGCCCATGAGGGCGACAACCTGCCCCGCTCCCACCTTTAGCGATGCGTTCTTCAAGGCCTGCACCGCGCCAAAGCGCTTGGCGACACCGGTGGCGTCAAGAACGGCGGCATCCGTCATGGGAAACTTTCAGAAACGGTAGGGCGGCCCCCGAGGTCTCGCTCGGGGGCCGGATCGGATCAGCCAGGCAGGCTTATTCGCCCGGGCCTTTGCAGGCGATGATCTGGTCCATCGTGTAGGTGGTCCAGCCGTCAATCGACACGCTGACCGGCCACTCCGGCGACAGGTTCGGGTTCGCCGCCGCCGCAAGCTTGGCCTTGCCCTCGTCCGTGACGTTTTCCCACAGCGCCGGGTTCACCAACACGGTCTTCTCGGCCGGCATCTTGCCGTCCAGAATCTGGATCGCCAGTGCGACACCCGCACCGCCGACCGAGCCGGGGTTGGTGACGGCAGCACCCTTGAGGCCCTCGACCGACGACAGCTGGCCGACAAAGCCCGCGTTGTCGGCACCCACGATCGGCACCATTGGCGCGCCGCTTTCGACCATTGCATCAACGATCACGTTGTCGATGCCGCTGGTCCAGATGCCCTGGAACGGCACGCCCGCCGCGATGATGTCGTTGATCTGCTGCTTGCCCTGATCCTGCTGCCAGCCGGTGAAGACTTCCTGAGCCACGGTGATGTCGGGGTATTCCGCCATCGCCTTCTTGAAGCCCACGTCGCGGTCGTTGTCGGCACCCGCACCGGCAGCCCCGCGCATGTAGACGACCGCACCCTTGCCACCCATCTGCTCGAACAGCCATTTGGCACCCAGGTAGGCGTATTCGGTCTGGTTATTCGACAGGATGTAGGCCGAAGGCTCGGTCACTGCCTGGTCAACCGCAACCACCACGATGCCCGCGTCCGTCGCTTCCTTGATCGCCGCGTTGATCCCTTCCGAGTTTGCCGGGTTCACAACGATGGCTTGCACGCCCGCCTGAATGAGGTTGCGAATGTCCTCAAGCTGGCCTGCCGCATCGGTGTTGCGGTGGGCGATGTTCAGGCTTTCGACCTTGCCCGACGCCAGCGCCTCCGCCTTCATCGCGCAGACCATTTCCTCGCGCCAGCCGTTGCCCTGCACGGTGTTGGAAATGCCGATCTTGTAGCCTTCAGCCGAGGCCATTCCGGCAAGGCCCATGGCCATGGCGGTTCCAAGCAACAGTCGTTTCATGGTGATCCTCCCAGATCGTTGGTTGTCGTTGGTCGTCTACTTGACATAAGGGCGCAGGATGTCGTGCGCCAAGGCGAAGCCGCGTTTGATGTTCTCGTCCGTGCCTTCGAAGGTGCGGTCCTCGTGTTCGATGATGATGGGGCCATCATAGCCCGCGCGAAAGAGGCTGGCGAAAAAATCCGGCCAGTCAACCTCGCCCAGCCCAGGCATGCGCGGAACCTGCCATCCCATCCCGGCCGACAGGATGCCGTGGTCGTAAAGCCCGTCGCGGTCGATCATCAGGTCCTTGGCGTGGACATGGACCATGCGGGACCCGAATTCGCGCACGAACCGCCCGGCGTCGATCATCTGCCAGAGCAGATGGCTGGGATCGTAGTTCATCCCCACTGCGTCGCCCCAGGTGTCGAAGATGCGCCGCCAGATGCGCGGAGCGTAGGCGATGTTGTGCCCGCCCGGCCATTCGTCGTGGGAAAAGATCATCGGGCAGTTCTCGAACGCCAGAGTGACGCCGCTCGCTTGCGCATGGGCGACGATGGGCGCGAAAATCTCCACCGCCCGGGTCCAGTTCTGGTCCACCGTCAGGGTCCGGTCGCCACCGACAAAGGTGTTGACCACTTTGACCCCCATCATCCCGGCGGCAGAGATGACCTTCTTCAGGTGAGAGGTCACAGTCTCGCGGTGGCCAGCATCAGCGTGCAGGGGGTTGGGGTAATATCCAAGACCCGAAACACTCAGCCCCTTGGCTTTGAGCATCCCGATGATCTCACTGCCCCGCGCCCGCGTCATGTCCTCAACCGGCAGATGCGCGGTCCCGGCATAGCGCCGCGTCTCGCCGCCAGCGGCGGGCCAGCAGGCGATCTCCAGCGCCTCGAAACCCGCACTCGCGGCGTAGTCGGCCACGGCGTCAAGCGGCGTGTCGGCAAAAGGCGCGGTCAGAATTCCAAGCTGCATTTCTGTCTCCCCCTACCCTTGTGCCACGTCGACCCAAGCCCCGCGCGCCGCACTCGCCAGAACCGCGTCGCAAAAGAGCATTTCGTAGTGCCCGTCGTCAAAGGTGGCCCAAGTGGACTCTGCGCCCCGACCAGCGCGACCCACGTCCCGGTAGACTTGGCGGAAGAACGCTGTCCAGGTATCGGCGAAGCCTTCGGGGTGGCCGCCGGGCATGAAGGCTGCAGCTGCCCCGGTCGGGTTCATCAAGGATGGGTCGCGCAGCAGGATCTGGTTCGGGGTTTCGCGGTGCCCGATCCACAGATCCTCCGGGTGTTCGGCGGACCACGCGGCTGACGCTTTCGACCCCGAAATATCCCACGACAGAAGCCCGCGCCGCCCGTGGCTGATCTGGCTGGTGGACATCATCCCGCGACCGCCATTGCCGTAGCGTAAAAGGATGGTCGCGGCATCGTCGGTCTCGATCTTCCGGGTTTCGGTAGGACCCTTCGTGGCAGTGAAGGTCTCGACCGGACCCAGCGGTTTCTGGCGTTCGGGAATGAAGGTGGCAAGCTCGGCCATCACCGCCACCGGCTTTTGCCCGGTGACGAAGTTGGTCAGGTCCACCCAATGTGTGCCGATGTCGCTGACCGACCGCAGGGGGCCACCTTCTGCCGCCTCCAGCCGCCAGTTCCAGTCGGTGTCCTTGGCCAGCCAGTCCTGATGGAAATGCCCGGTGATCAGCCGCAGATCGCCCAATTCCCCCGCCAGCATCATCCCGTGCGCGTGCTGGTTCAGGGGATAAAAGCGCGTGTTGTAGCAGACCGCTGCCACCTTCCCGCTGGCCCGCGCCATCTCCACCATCTCTGCCGACTGGGCCGAGGTCATGGCGAGGGGCTTTTCGCAGATCACATGCTTGCCCGCCGCCAGGATCGCCTTGACCTGAGGATAATGCGCCACGTTGGGCGAGGTGACATGCACCACCTGCACCTCCGGATCGGCCAGCAACTCGTCCAAAGACCCATAGGCCTTCGCAACCCCAAGTGCCTGCGCCCGGTCCGCGCCGCGCGCGGCACTGGAGCCGAGGACGCCGACGACCGGAATCCCCAGCCTTCGCAAGGTGTTCAAATGCACCGCGCCGATAAACCCGGTGCCGACGACAGCCGCGCCGATCTGGGTAAGGTCAGGCAATGGAATACCCCCCGTCAATCGCAAGGCAGGTGCCGGTCATAAAACCCGCAGCCTGCGAAGCAAGGAAAAGCACCGGCCCGGCAATGTCTTCAGGCTGGCCCCAGCGGCCCATCGGCGTGCGCAGGTTCACCGCCGCCACATGCGCCGGATCAGTCCGGCTGCGGGCCGATTGCTGTGTCACGATAAAGCCCGGTGCGACGGCGTTCACCCGGATATCGTCCCCCGCCCAGGCAATCGCCAGCGACTTCGTCAGCTGCACCACAGCGGCTTTGCTGGCCCCATAGGCCGGGTTATTCGGGCTGCCGAACATCGCATACATCGAGGCAATGTTGATCAGCGCGCCTTTTGCCGCTTTCAGCCGCGTATGGAACGCTTCGGCAATCCGGAACGTGCCGTGTAGGTTCACATTGACGACATGGGCGAAGAACTCCGGTGCCATCTCCTCGCCCCGGGCAGTGATCGCGGCGCAGTTCACAAGGACATCGACGCGGTCATGCTGCGCCGCGAAGTCCTTCACCGCTGCGCCATCGGTCACGTCAAGCTGCGTGTAGGCAAAGCGCGCCGCATCCTCGGGTGCAGGCTCTGGCTCGGCTCCGGTGATCGCGACCTTCGCCCCAGCGTCCTGAAACGCCCGCGCAATCGCCGCGCCGATCCCGGCACGACTTGCGCCCACGACAACGACATCCGCTCCGGCAAAGTCGAACCGGCTGTGCATCATGACGTCCTCCCCCGGTCATCCTTGGCCAAACGCCGAGTCGATGCAATGGAGTTTTCATTTTTCTGATTTTGAATGGTTTCAACCGAAGCCAGCCGCCGTCCCAGCCCCACGATCATCGCCTGAGCGACCACCATCGCCGGAATCTGGCTGCGGAAATGGCCAAGCCGGGCCTCGTTCACAAACAGCACATGCGTTGCCAGCCCCGCCACCGGGCTAAGCGCATTGTCGGTGATCACCAGCACCGGATGCCTCCGCGCGGCGGCCAGACGGACGATCTCCACCGTCTCGGGCGTGTAGTCGTCAAAGGTCATCGCCAGCAGCGCATCGCCCGGCCCCATCGCCGCGACCTGCATCCCCCGCATCGCACCGATGTTGTCGATAAGCTGCGCCCGCCTGCCGATGCTGCCCAACCCGTATACCGTGTAGGCCCCCAGCCCGAAGGCCCCACGCGCGGCGGCAACGTGGACGACATCCGACGTTGCCAGCACCTCGACGCAGGCGGCCAGTTGCTCGCGGTCCAAGGCTTCCTCGATCCGCACCAAAGACTGCACTGCTGCCCTAACGAAACTGCCGAAAACCATGCCGGGCTGGTCCAGGTCACTGTCCCCCGCGCCCAGCACACGTTCGCCGTAGGGCAGCCGGGGGCCAAGTAGGCGTTCGCGGAACACCAGTTGCAGGTCGGCAAAGCCCTGAAACCCCAGTTCCTTGGCAAAGCGGCTGATCGTGGCGGGGGGCACATCTGCAAGACCTGCAAGCCGGACGAGGGTGGACACGGCCACCTCTTCCGG
>JANMGI010000726.1:0-5192 GCA_031374565.1 Paracoccaceae bacterium
CCTTTGGCCATGTGATGGAAGGCACCGGGCACGGCATCGCACCGGATGGTCTAGGGGTGGCGCTTCAGTTCATCAAGGAGCGTTTGACTGTCTGATCAGCGGGTTAAGAGACGCTTTTGAGGTGAACGGCGCAGCCGGTCAGGGCGGCGTAGTCATCTTCGACCACGGTGACCGAGAAGTCCTTCTGAAGCAGGTCCACCCGGCGGGCATCGCGGAACGACGCTTCAAGTCCGAAGCGCCCGAAATGCGGGGTCATGGCGCGGGACATGCCGCCGATCAGGTAAATCCCGCCGTAGGGCAGGTGGATCAGCGCCAGGTCGGCCAGCATCTGGCCCAGAATATGCACATATAGTTTTGCGGCATGGGTGGCAGTCGGATCGCCTGCGTCCAGTGCCGCCAGCACATCGGCCGAGGTCAGCGTTGACGGATGGCCAGCGGCGAAAGCGGCGAAGGCATGCAGGTTGGCTAGACCGCGACCGGCAAGAACCTCTTCCACCCCGGCATGGGGCACTTCGCCTTCGGCTTTCAGCTTGGCCTCGATGAAGTGGACAAGACGGAATTCTTCCTCGGTCCGGACCGGCATGTTGACGTGACCGCATTCGGAGGGCGGCACGATCCGCCCCTGCGCCCCTTGATGAACGGGTGCGGCGTTGACGCCGGTGCCCAGCCCGACGACGACCATCGAGCCATTTGGCTTGACCGGGCCGGGAATAACCGTCCGCAGGTTTGCCGCCGGGATGTGACCAAGGGCCTGACCCTGCGCCTGAAGGTCGTTCAGGATTGCCACCGTCTGCGCGCCGGTGGCAGAGGACAGCTTGTCGGCATCCATTACCCAGGCAAGGTTCGTCATCGTGGCGACACCGTCCTGCACCGGACCTGCGGCTGCCACGCAAACGCCGGTCACAGAGGCGCCGGTTTGGGTCAGATAATCGCGGAGCACGTGGGCGATGTCCTGGCCGCGCGCCTGATAGTCTGCATTCGGAAAGCGGCGGATCGAGTCAAGCTTGACCGTTGCGCCCTCGGCCAAGGCAACGCGGGTATTGGTGCCACCGATATCGGCAAGGATCGCAAGGGTCATGGGCCGGGTCCGTCACTGTCTGTGCACCGTCGTGATACGGGCAAACTTCTTACCGCGCCAGTGCGATCAAAGCGCTTCGGGCAAGCCGCTTCGGGCAAAGCGCTTCGGAAGCGTCACCGTCGCGGCGCGGGGCCGGTTGACATGCCTACGACAAGCTCGGCTTCAAGCAGTTGTTCAGGCGCAGGCTGGTCTGGGTTGGCGATGCGGGCCAACAGCATTTCGGCGACCAGCCGCCCGGCCTCACGCACCGAGGAGCGCATGGCGGTGAAGATCGGCTTCTCGTCGCCGTTCTTCATGTAACTGAGGACGTCATCGAAGACGATAAGCGAAACGTCGCGGCCAAGGATCAGCCCCGCGCCTTCGACCGCACGACGCACGCCCATGCCCGAAATCATCGAGGCCGCAAGAAAGGCCGTCGGCGGATCGGGGAGGTTCAGCATTCCTTGCGCGGCGCGGAAGCCTGCAACCTCGCTCATTTCGTCCGAGACCATCAGGCCTGTATCCGGGGCGATGCCGCGCGCCGCGAGCGCCTCAAGATAGCCCCGGCGGCGGCGGATGGCGAAATCCATGAATTCCAGGCCGTTGACCAGCGCAATGCGGCGGTGGCCAAGGTCAAGAAGGTATTCGCTGGCGTGCAGGAAGGCGCGACGGTTGTTCACGTCCAGCCAGGAGTAGGGCGCGGTGGTGCCGGTGGCGCGGCCGTGGACGACGAAGGGCAGCCCGATTTCATTCAAGAGGGGAATGCGGCGGTCGTTCTCACGCGGGGAATGCACGATAACGCCGTCAACATTGCCCTTCATCTTCATCGCGCGGTAGGTTTGCTCTTCATCCTCGTCCGAGACAACCGACAGAAGCATGTCGTAATCGTTGCGGCTGTAGGTCTCGCCGGCCCCGGCGATGAAATCGGCGAAGATGGGGTTCACGATCTCGTGCCGGGTGGTGATCGGAATGACGTGGCCAACGGCCATGGCGCGCCCCGTCGCAAGGCGGATGGCGCGGGAGTTGGGATGGTAGTTGTGTTCTTTCGCGGCCGCCGAGACACGTTCCCGGGTCGCCTCGTTCACTTCCGGATAGCCGTTCAGGGCACGCGAAACCGTTGTCGGCGAAAGGCCGAGCTTCTGGGCGAGTTCCTTCAGATTCATTGCAAGGCGGCACTCAAGACGGTTTGGACCGGGGTGACCATAACGGCGGGTCAGGGGTGCGTCAAAGATTTCCGCGCCGGGTCGGGGAGACGGGCCGGACTTGCCGTGTCGGGCGGGCCGGGGCAGGGTGACACCTGAACGGGGAGAGCCTGCATGGTCACGGTGACGGAAGAGATGATCGACGCCTACCAGCGCAACGGTGTGGTGCTGGTCAAGGGGCTTTGGGCAGACTGGGTCGCGATGCTGCGGGCAGGTGTGGCGCGCAACATGGCGAACCCGACGCATCAAATGGCGACATTGAAGCCGGGCGAGCCGGGGTATTTCTTCGATGACTACTGCAACTGGACGAAGGTGCCCGAATTTGGCGCGGTGATCCGCCAATCGCCGGTGGCAGAGGTGGCGGCGCGGCTGATGCGATCGACGCGGGTGCAGATGTTTCATGATCACGTGCTGGTCAAGGAGCCGGGCACGACGAAGCCGACGCCCTGGCATACGGACGGGCCGTATTACTTCGTCGAGGGCAGGCAGACGGTCAGCTTCTGGTCGCCGCTTGACCTGGTGAAAGAGGCGGCGCTGCGCTGTGTGGCGGGGTCGCACCTTTGGGAAAAGGACGTGCTGCCGACGCGGTGGATGAGCGAGACAAATTTCTATCCGGGCAAGGACGACTATATGGCCGTTCCGGACCCCGAGGCGGAGGGGATGAAGATCCTGGAATGGGAGATGGAGCCGGGCGACGCGGTTGCGTTCAACTTCCGCACGCTGCACGGGTCACGGGGGAACACGACGTTGAGCCGGCGGCGGGCGTTCTCACTGCGGCTGGTGGGAGAGGATGCCCGGTATGTGGAGCGGCCGGGGCCGACCTCACCGCCGTTTCCGGGGCATGACATGGTGGCGGGGCAAAGGCTTCGGGAGGACTGGTTTCCGGTGTTGCGGGAGGGGTAGGCGATGATGTGTCCACGGTGGACATGAAATGCAAATCATTAGATATCAATGGGTTGAAAGAATGCATTCATTTTGGGTTCATTGTTGATCGGGTGAGATTGCCTCGCCAATGCGCAAGCCCTGTGGTGCCCTGAAAGATGGAGATTGGCCAGCACGTGAGGGGATGGCCGGAGGCAAGGCTGGGCCATATGTGCGAGGGCCTCATCACGACCGAGTGTTTGTCTGGCAGACCAATTTACGGTGCCGGGCTGTGGAGACCGGGTTTCCCCTCACCCTGACCCTCTCCCCCGAGGGGAGAGGGAATGCCGGTTGATGAGACGGCGCGCCGTTCTCAAGGGTTCGGCGGCGGGGATCGGTTGCCAAATTGAGCGCGTTCCGCGCGAGCTTTTGTCTCGCCTCTGGCGCAAGCGCCAACCGGCTTCGGCGCTTTGGGGGTTTTCCACCCCCAAACCCCCGAGAGTATTTGCAAAAGAGCAACCCGTGACGGAGTCAGATCAGGCTGACCCAGGCACGGGCGAGGGCGAGGCCGTGGGTGTCAGCCTTTGCCCCGCGGTCTTCGGCCAGAGATGGAAGGCGGTCGGTCCAGCCGGGCAACATTCTCTCGATGGTCTCGGGGAAGGTCCGGGTCCAGTCCTGGACGACGGAACGGCTCGCCTCGAAGTGGAACTGGGTGCCGTAGGTGGCGCGACCGATGCGGAAGGCCTGATTCTGCGCGGTGGGACTTTGCGCAAGGAGGGTGGCGCGTTCGGGGAGCGTGAAGGTGTCGGAGTGCCATTCGAAAATCGGGAAGCTGTCGGGTACGGCGGAGAGGACAGGATCATTCCGGCCTGCGGCGGTCAGGCTGACATCGATCCAGCCAAATTCCGGCGCGGTACCGAGGTGGTTCTGTGCGCCAAACGCGCGGGCGAGCACCTGGGAGCCAAGGCAGATGCCAAGCACCGGGCGGTCCATCGCGGTGTAGGCGGCCATCAGGCGGGCGAGGTCGGGCAGGTAGGGGTGGGTGTGGTCGTCGAGTGCGGTCTGTTCGCCACCAAAGACCACCAGCGCATCGGCATCCACGGTTTGCGGAAGGGGCTGGCCTGACCATGGCTTGTAAAGGTCGATCAGTGCGGCCAGTTCGTGAAGTGCCACGCCGACCTGGCCGTGATGGGTGATCCGGGTGTTCTCGACGATGGCGACGCGCATGGGGGCTCCTGACTTCCGGCGCAGAGTGCCTTCTGCTGTCGGGCTTGCCAAGAGGCTGTTCCGGGGGGCGGATTTGGCCCGATTTGGCCTTGCAAAGCGACGGGGGCCGTGAAAAGGGGAACCGCCAAACGATGCTTGCTCCCGGAGGGAAAACCCATGGAGATTCGTGAGGCTCTTACCTTTGATGACGTGCTTCTGGTGCCCGCGGCATCGAGCGTTCTGCCGTCGGATGCCGATACCTCGACCTTCGTGACGAAGGCAGTGCGGATGAACATTCCGCTGCTCTCATCGGCGATGGACACGGTGACGGAAGGCCGGATGGCGATTGCCATGGCGCAGGCGGGGGGGATCGGGGTGATCCACCGGAACCTTGACCCCGAAGCGCAGGCGCGGGAAGTGCGGCGGGTGAAGCGGTTCGAGTCCGGCGTGGTCTACCAGCCGATCACGCTGACGCCTGACCAGACCCTCGCGGACGCAAAGGCCCTGATGGAGCGCTATTCGATCACCGGGTTTCCGGTGGTGGATGATGTCGGTCGGGTGTTGGGGATCGTGACCAACCGCGACATGCGCTTTGCGTCCGACGACAAGACGCCGGTGCGGGTGATGATGACCAGCGACAATCTGGCACTCTTGCGTGAGCCGGTGGACCGGGCCGAAGCGATCAGTCTGATGAAGGCGCGGCGCATCGAAAAGCTGCTGGTGACCGATGGCAAGGGCAAGCTGACCGGGCTTTTGATGTTGAAGGACACCGAGAAATCGGTGCTTAACCCCCATGCCTGCAAGGACGAGATGGGGCGGCTGCGGGTGGCGGCGGCCTCGACCGTGGGGGATGCGGGGTTTGACCG
>JANMGI010000750.1:0-6650 GCA_031374565.1 Paracoccaceae bacterium
CTTCACGATGCCCGAAGCTCCAACGCCCGGCGCTTCGATGTCACGCGACTTGTAGACGCCCGTGGCGATGATGACCGCATCATGTTGGCCCCGGATCGCGTCGAAGGTGATGTCTTCGCCAATCTTGCAGTTCAGCACGAAATTCACGCCCCCGTCCGCCAAATGGGTGTTGCGGCGTTCCACAACGTCCTTCTCCAGCTTGAAGCCGGGGATCCCGTAGGTCATCAACCCGCCTGCGCGGTCGTAACGGTCATAGACCGTGACCTGCACGCCCTGCCGGCGCAAAACATCTGCCGCCGCAAGTCCGCCCGGTCCTGCCCCGATGATGCCGACGCTTTCGGTCCGTTCGGCGTAAGGGCGGATCGGCTTGACCCAGCCTTCCTCCCACGCCGTGTCGGTGATGTGTTTCTCGACCGACCCGATGGTCACGGTGCCGTGGCCGGACTGCTCGATCACACAGTTGCCTTCACAGAGGCGATCCTGCGGGCAGATGCGGCCGCAGATTTCCGGGAAGGTGTTGGTGGCTTGGGCAATCTCGTAGGCCTCCTGCAACCGGCCCTCGGCGGTCAGCTTCAGCCAGTCGGGTATGTTGTTGTGCAAAGGGCAGTGGGACTGGCAATAGGGTACGCCGCACTGGCTGCACCGGCTGGCCTGCTCGGCGGCCTTGCGGTCGGCGAACTCCCGGTAAATCTCGTCGAAATCCTGCGCACGCAAGGATGCGTCACGCTTCTCGGGCATTTCCTTCCCGAGGGTGACGAATTTGAGCATCTTCTGCGTGGCCATGGGCAACGTCCCTGTCCTGACTCATCGGGAGCGACTTGGTACAGCGGTTCCGATGACAATAAAAGTCAGTATAGTTTACCTATTTGTGGGTTTTCTTACAGATGCGGCAGGATAGCTGACATTTTTTTGCATAATTAGGTCAGCACAGTTTCCATATATCCCTAATATCCCAGCAAAAGCGCTGCCATAGCCAGGCTGCCAACAATGATTCGCCACCAGCCGAAAAGCGCGTAGCCGTTGCGGCTGATGTAACTCAGGACCCAGCGCACCACCAAAACCGCCGAAACGAAGGCGACGGCGAAGCCAATGGCGATGTCCCAGACGGCAGCGAAGTCAAGCAATCCCCAGTTCTTGTAAAGGTCATAGGCCACTGCCGCACCCATGGTCGGCAAGGACAGCAGGAATGAAAACTCTGCCGCTGCCCGCTTCTCGACTCCCATCAGCATGGCCCCGACAATCGTTGCCCCCGACCGAGAGACGCCGGGAATCATCGCTACGCACTGACAGAACCCGATGGCAAGCGACTTGCGGAACGGAAGATCAAGCGCGTCGAAATACGCGGGCTTTGGGGCGATGCGGTCGATCACCAGAAGCACGATCCCACCGATGATCAGCATCAAGGCGATCAGCATGGGCGTTTCGAACAGAACAGTCTTCACAAACCTATGTGCCAGAAGCCCGATCAGCACAGCGGGAAGAAATGCCAGCGCCAAGGATACCAGTGACTTGCGGGCGGCATTGTCGTGAACGGCCCGGATAAGAAGCCGGGCCACCAGCGTTGCATAGACAGTGAAAAGTGCCAGAATCGCGCCCATCTGGATGACGACTTCAAACGTCCGGCCCGGTGAGTTGAACCCCAGGAAGTGACCGGCCAGAAGCAAGTGACCAGTGGACGAGACCGGGAGAAACTCGGTCAGGCCCTCAAGCAGCCCCAGAAGCGCGGCGGTAAGCGTTGTGTCCAATCCTCAGACTTTCGTGAGGTTCTTGGCCGAATCCTTGATAGCCGCATACTGACCCGAAGGACGATAGCGCCACAGGTACTCCGGCAACACTGCATCCATCGCTGTGGGTACGATGCCAAGGTCGGCAAAACCCCTTGCACCGGGCGTCACCACATTGTCGCGCACAAGGCTGCGGACCTGGTCGCGCGTGATCATCTTGTTCTCGATCAAACCCAGCGTGACTGCCTCGACCATGTCGAAGCCAAACCCTATGATCCTTGCCAGGACGAATGGCAGGTTGACAACAGCCCGGCGGCGCTGGATCACCTTCAGCATCCGGCCCATCAGCCCACGGAACGTGTCGACCTCGGGCCCGCCCAGTTCATAGACGCCGGGGGCCGCCTCGCCCTTCAGTGCCTTTTCTGCAGCCTGGGCAACATCGTCGACATAGACCGGCTGGAACTTGGTGTTCGCCCCGACCACCGGCAGAACCGGGCCCATCCGGGTCATCGCGGCGAAGCGGTTGAAGAACTGGTCTTCGGTCCCAAAGATAACCGAGGGCCGCAGGATGACCGCACCCGGAAAGGCGGCCAGAACGGCGCCCTCGCCCTCGCCCTTGGTGCGGGAATAGTGGCTGTCCGACGTCCGGTCCGCCCCGATGGACGAGATTTGCACCAGCCGCGCCACACCCTCAACCGCGGCAATCCGGGCAACCCGGGCTGCACCTTCAACCTGCACGGCATCAAAGTTGTTCTTGCCGCCCTTGCGGAACGTGCCGACGCAATTCACCACCGCATCCGCGCCGCGGATTACTGCCCTAACCGAAGCATCGTCACGGATGTTGCACGCCACCGGCTCGACCTGACCTGGCACGCCGTAGGGCCGCACGAACAGGGCTTCGTTGGGGCGACGCACAGCCACCCGGACACGCCAGCCGTCTTTCGCCATCCGCCTTGCAATGTAGCGACCGACAAAGCCCGAACCGCCAATGATGGTGACCAGCTTGCTCATGCGCAAAACTCCTGCCCATTGCCCCGAAAGGGGTTGGAAACTTGGTGGATCAATACCCTTCAGCCCTTGGTCGGGCAAGGCAAAACCTGTTCGGCGAATTTTGCTTTCGGCCCGTTGACTCTGTCGAATCCCGCCGTTACATCGCCCATCAGTGCCCAGATGGCGGAATTGGTAGACGCACTGGTTTCAGGTACCAGCGCTGCAAGGCGTGGAGGTTCGAGTCCTCTTCTGGGCACCATTTCCAAAAGCCCGCAACCCTTTCAGGTTGCGGGCTTTTTTTGTCTGGGCGGGAGTCGCTTTGATCCGCTGAAGACAGTAAAAAACCCGGCCGCTACGCGACCGGGTTTAAGCTTCACTGCAACTGTTGATCCGAAACGGTTCAGCGGCGGCGGGTATCCTCTTCATCTTCGTCGTCGTGGCTTCCAGCTGGCAGGTTGAAGAAGCTTTCAGCGTCCGAGAAGTCTCCAGCAGGGCTTTCGTCCTTCTCTTCATCGCCAAAGACTTCCAGGCCCGACAGCGGTGACGGCATCCGAGCGTCCGGAGCCATGCCCAAGGATTGTTCGGTGGAAACCAGCTTGCGCCGCTCGTCATCCGACATCACGGTGCCGTCAGAGGCTTTCTTGCGCGCGGCGGCCTGCACCGCAGTATCCAGTTCCGTCTGCTTGCAAAGCCCCAATGCCACCGGGTCGATCGGCTGGATGCCCGAGATATTCCAGTGGGTGCGCTCACGGATCGACTGGATCGTGGGCTTGGTGGTGCCGACAAGCTTGCCGATTGCCCCGTCCGACAGCTCCGGATGGAACTTCACCAGCCACAGGATTGCGGCGGGACGGTCCTGGCGCTTGGACAGCGGTGTGTAGCGCGGACCGCGGCGCTTTTCCTCACCCACGGCGGCGGCGTTGAACTTCAGCTTCATCCGATAAAGCGGATCAGCCTGCGCGCGGTCGATCTCGACCGGGTCCAGCTGGCTGTTGGCAACGGGGTCGAACCCCTTGACGCCAGTAGCTACATCGCCGTCGGCAATGCCCTGAATTTCAAGTTCGTGCATGCCGCAGAAATCCGCGATCTGCGAGAAGCTAAGCGTCGTGTTGTCCACCAGCCAGACGGCAGTGGCCTTGGCCATAAGCGGTTTCGACATCGGATCTCTCCTTTACAAACCTTCCCCGAGCCGGGAAAACGGCGGCGGGCGGACCCGCGAGTTCCACGTTTTCTGGGAATTCAGGCGCTCGTATAGGGCCGAATTGCAAGAAGGGAAAGCGGAAATGCGCCAAGTCCTGTGGGCCATCGCGGCTTTGTGCTGGGCCGGTGCCGCGTCAGCCGAAGGTGAGAAGGCGGGAGCTTTCGACTACTACGTGTTGTCGCTGTCCTGGTCAGCTGCCTGGTGCGCACTTGAGGGCGATGCGCGAGGCGACCCGCAGTGCGATTCCGGGCGCGGGCTGACTTTCGTTCTGCACGGGCTATGGCCGCAGAATGAAACCGGCTGGCCTTCTTACTGTCGCACCGGTGAACGCGACCCGACACGTGCCGAGACCGCAGAAATGGCGGACGTGACGGGCGGGGCCGGGCTGGCGTTTTACCAGTGGAAGAAACACGGGCGTTGCTCGGGTCTTTCGGCAAGGACCTACTTTCGCACTGCAAGGCAAGCCTTCCAGCGCGTCACGATTCCAAAGATTTTTGCAGATATCTCTCGCCCGTTGGAACTTCCGGCAAGTGTGATCGAAGACGCATTTCTGGATGCAAACACCGGACTTACCCGCGATCAGATCACAATCACCTGCAAGGACGGCCTGATCCAGGAAGCCCGCGTCTGCCTGACCCCAGATCTTGGCTTTCGCCGCTGTGGGGACGACACAATCCGCGATTGTCGCCTGAAGGACGCTGTTCTGGAACCGGTTCGTTGAAGGTTGGGGGCGGGACCGGATACTGGAAAAGCAACTGCTGAGGGGAAGTTTGGGGAAAACTGCTTTTTCAAATCACCGATGCCGTCGACAGCTGGGGAACTGCCTACAAGCGAAGTCTTGGATCGAAATTTCCGATCCCGCCTGAAGATGGTTTACCTTAGGTGAACTGGTCTTGCGCGTGAAGAAACCGTCAATCAGCCCCCGGTTCCTTCCGGGTAGGGAAATCCTTACGACCCAAAACTCAGCCCGCCACCCGCAGCACGATCTTGCCGACATGACCGCCGGCTTCGATGCGGCTGTGTGCAGCGGCGGCATCCTTCAAATCATGCTCGCTGTCCATCACCACCCGGACTGCACCGCGTTCGACCATCGGCCAGACATTCGCCTCGACAGCCTGTGCGATCCCGGCCTTCGCCAGGTCCGACTGCGGCCGCAGCGTCGACCCGGTCATGACCAACCGCCGGGTCATCAACTCGGCCAGGTTCAACGTGACCTTCGCGCCTTGCAGGAAGGCGATCTGCACCAGCCGACCGCCATCGGCCAAGGCCTTGAGGTTTCGCTCGATGTACGGACCACCGACCATGTCGAGGATCAGGTTGGCCCCTCCGACCGACTTCATTTCGGCGACAAAATCCGTGCTGTTGTAATTGAAGGCCGCATCGGCCCCAAGATCACGGCAGACAGCGCACTTTTCGTCGGACCCAGCGGTGGCGAAAACCCGCGCGCCTAGCGCCTGCGCGATCTGGATCGCCGTTGTCCCAATCCCGCTTGTGCCGCCATGGACCAGGAACCGTTCTCCCCCGCGAAGGCCGCCGCGCATCACCATGTTCGACCACACGGTGAAGCAGGTCTCCGGCAGGCAGGCGGCGTCGCGAAGTGACAGACCTTTCGGGATCGGCAGGGCATGCGCCTCGGGCGTTGCGACATACTCGGCATAACCCCCGCCCGGTAGCAGCGCACAGACCTGATCACCGATCTGCCAGCGGGCGACACCCGGTCCAACCTCGACCACCGTCCCCGAACACTCCAGCCCCGGCAGCAGCGAGGCTGAGGGCGGCGGCGCATAAGCACCGGCCCGTTGCAGCGCATCTGGACGGTTCACCCCGGCATAGGCCACCCGGATGATGATCTGGCCATGCCCCGGAACCGGAACCGGAACCGTAGTTGGCTTCAGCACATCAGGACCCCCAGGGGTCGAGATTTCGACGGCAAGCATGGTGTGGGAGAGGGTCATGGACTGTCTCGCTTTTCTCAGCCCCGATGGCGGCCCGGTAAGTCATCCGGCAAGTTTGGCGCGTGAATGCGGTCAAAAAGCTTGCCTGGACCGGCCGCCCAAGCCTTGCCCAGCGGATTATCCCGGAAGCTGGCCTTCAGCTTCTCGAGCTGCATCACCTGTTCGATGCGGCGATCCAGGAAATCCCAGGTTGCCTGCCGGTCAGAAGAGTCGTCGCCAAGCCAGTACAGCACTGTCGCGCCGTAGACGGCCGACAGCGTGGCCCGTTTGGTGTACCAGTTCAGATCGCGCGATGTGTCGCCAAGCGCCGTCCAGATCCGGTCCGACGTGCCCCAGATTGCGCGCGCCCCGTCGGCGGCATGGGTCGGCAAGGAAAACAGCGTCGTTCCCCGCCGCACCAGTTCACGGTCTGCAAGGTCCAGCCGCGTGCGGACCGCTGTGACAACCCGTTCCCGAAATCGCAGCGAAATGAGGTCGATACCTGACAGCCGCGCCGCCATCTCGTTGTCACCCCGAGCATGGTACGCCAAGGCAAGGTCCACACCACCGCGCGGAAACAACGACCGGGCCAATCCCGCTGGCACGCCTGCATCGGCTATCGCGGCCTGCAACGTCTGCTCGGACCAGCCATCAAAGGGCACATGCGCCAGGGCTGCGTCCAGAACCTTTGCCTTCATGTCGTCTTCCGCCATTGCGTTCTCCTCTTGGTGGACAAGGCAGGTGCCCTTTGATATAGGCCGCCCTGCCTGCACACATAGTGCAACTCTAGCTTAGGAAGGT
>JANMGI010000780.1:0-7865 GCA_031374565.1 Paracoccaceae bacterium
GCCGAACCCGACGCCGCCGTGACCACAGCCGCGCAGGCCGCGCTGGGGCGGATCGGCACCACGGTCGGGGCGATGCAGGCCGCTGATCTTGGCCTTGATGCCCTCTCGCTCGCCTCGATCTACTTTCTGGCCGCCATCGGCCTTGCCATCACCTTCGGCGTCATGGGCGTGATCAACATGGCGCATGGCGAGTTCATCACCATCGGCGCCTATACCGGTTATGTCGTGCAGCTGTTCGTGCCCGACTATACCCTTTCGATCCTGATTGCCCTTCCCCTTGCCTTCGCCGTGACCTTCGGCTGCGGCGTGGCGATGGAGCGGCTGGTGATCCGCCACCTTTACAAGCGCCCGCTGGAGACACTTCTCGCCACCTTCGGCATCTCTATCGCCTTGCAGCAGATCCTGAAGAACGTCTTCGGCACGCAGGCCCGCCCGCTCACCTCTCCCGGCTGGCTGGATGGGGCGCTGGTCTTCAACGACGTGGTGTCGATCAGCTACATCCGCATTGCGATCTTCGTGCTGGCGCTGGTGTTTCTGGGCTTCTTTCTCTGGCTGATGAAACGCACCCGGCTGGGGCTGGAGGTTCGCGCGGTCACGCAGAACCCCGCGATGGCGGCCAGCATGGGGATCAACCCCGACCGGATCAACATGCTGACCTTCGGCATAGGGTCCGGGATCGCGGGCATTGCCGGGGTCGCCATCGGACTGTTCGCCAAGGTCACGTCCGAGCTTGGGACCGACTACATCGTGCAAAGCTTCATGACTGTCGTTGTGGGCGGTGTCGGCAGCATCTGGGGCACGCTGGCCGGGGCAACTATGATCGGCGGCTTTCAGAAGGTGATCGAGTTTTTCAACCCCTCGAACACCCTCGCCGCGCAGACCTACATGATCCTGTTCATCATCCTTTTCATCCAGTTCCGGCCCCGGGGCATCATTGCCCTTCGCGGCCGCGCGGCGGGGGATTGAGGCAGTGATCCGCATCCTTCTTGCCAGCCCCCCCTCCCCAACCCTCCCCCACAATGGGGGGAGGGAGGTTCCCAATGCCAATCCGTTGCGTCAGGTGGTGGCCGCGAAATGACCCTCCTTCACCCCCGCCACCGCTCTGCCCTGATCTTCCTTGGCTGCCTTGCGATCTTCACCATCGCCGTGACCGTCGCGGCCCATTTCGGCCTCGTCTCCACGTCCTTCGTCAAGACCCTTGGCAAGACGCTATGCCTTTGTCTTGCTGCACTGGCGATGGACCTGATCTGGGGATATGCGGGTATCCTTTCCCTTGGTCACATGGCTTTCTTCGCCCTTGGCGGCTACATGATCGGCATGTGGCTGATGTATGCCCGGACCGAGGAGATCGTGGTCGCCTCGCTTCTGAACGGCGGGTTGCCCGCGACACCCGAGGAAATCAGCCAAGGCATCGCCACCCAGATCTTCGGCGTCGTCGGGGCTTCCGACCTGCCCGCGATCTGGGGGTTTGCACATAGCTTGCCGCTGCAACTGATGCTGGTCGTCGGTGTGTCCGGGCTTCTGGCGCTGGTTTTCGGCTGGCTTGCGTTCCGCAGCCGCGTCACGGGCGTTTACCTGTCGATCCTGACGCAGGCGATGACGCTGGCACTGGCGCTTTACCTGTTCCAGAACGACAGCGGCCTGCGCGGCAACAACGGGCTGTCCGGGTTGCAGAACCTGCCGGGAGTGACCGCTGGACAGGATACGGTCAGCCTGTGGTTCTTCTGGGCCGCGGCGCTGGCGCTGGCACTGGCCTATGTCGGCCTGCACGCCATCGTCTCGGGCAAGTTCGGCAGCGTGATCCGCGCGATCCGGGATGACGAAGCGCGGGTCAGGTTTCTGGGCTATTCGGTCGAGGGTTACAAGCTGTTCGTCTTCACCCTGACCGCCGTGATCTGCGCGCTGGCCGGAGCGCTGTATTACCCGCAGGCGGGGATCATCAACCCAGCGGAGCTGGCCCCCATCGCTTCGATCTACCTCGCCGTCTGGGTCGCCATCGGTGGGCGGGGCAGGCTTTACGGCGCAGTGATCGGCGCGGCAGTGGTGTCGCTTCTGTCCAGTTGGTTCACGGGCGGACGCGTGCCGTCGATCCCCCTGGGCTTCGGCACGATCAACTGGGTGGACTGGTGGCAGGTCCTGCTTGGCCTTGCCTTCGTCTGCGTTACCCTTTTCGCGCCCAAGGGCATCGGCGGGCTTTTCGACCGCTTCGCCGGGGTCCTGACGCCTGACCGCAAGGGTGCACCTTTGGGCCCCGATGATGGGTCGCTGCAAGAGAAGGAGGCGCAGGAATGAGCGCGCTTCTGGAGGTTTCGGGCGTCACCGTCAGCTTCGACGGGTTCCGCGCGATCAACAACCTGACCTTCGCCATCCAGTCGGCTGAGCTGCGGGCGATCATCGGGCCGAACGGGGCGGGGAAAAGCACGTTCATGGACATTGTCACCGGCAAGACGAGGCCCGACAGCGGATCGGTCACGTTCGGCGACAAGTCGGTGTCCCTGCTGAAACTGAGCGAAGCGCAGATTGCCCGGGCTGGGATCGGCCGGAAGTTCCAGCGCCCCACGGTGTTCGAGGATCAGACGGTTTCCGAGAACCTTACCCTTGCCCTGAGGGCCGCGCGCAGCCCCTGGGCGGTGCTGGGTTGGCGCAAGACGGCGGCGGACGAGGGGCGGATACTGGCCTTGGCCAAGCAGGTCGGTCTGGGCGACAGCCTTGAGCGGAAGGCGGGCATCCTTAGCCACGGCCAGAAGCAATGGCTGGAAATCGCGATGCTGCTGGCGCAGGAACCCCGCCTTCTGCTGGTGGACGAACCGGCGGCGGGGATGACCTTGGCAGAGCGCGAGAAGACAACGGAGTTGCTGGTGGACATCGCGAAGACCCGCGCGGTGGTGGTGGTGGAACATGACATGGAGTTTGTCCGACGCCTGAATTGCAAGGTTACAGTCCTGCACGAAGGCGCGGTGCTGGCTGAAGGCAGCCTTGACCACGTGACGAAGAACCAGTCGGTGATCGACGTCTATCTGGGGCGGGGCTGAAATGCTGAAGACCGAAGGCCTGACGCTGCACTACGGCGGGTCGCAGATCCTGCACGGGATCGACTTTCAGGCGAAGGCCGGGGAAGTCACCTGCATCATGGGGACGAACGGGGTGGGCAAGACCAGCCTGCTGAAAGCGCTGGCCGGAACACATCCCCGGTCGGGTGGGACGGTGACACTGGACGGCGAGACGCTGGGCCGGTTGCCGCCGCAAGAGATGGCGAAGCGCGGTCTGGCCGTGGTGCCGCAGGGGCGGATGATTTTTCCGCTGCTCACCGTGCGGGAAAACCTGGAAACCGGGTTCGCCCTTCTCCCGAAGGTCGAGCACAAAGTCCCCGACACCATCTACGACCTCTTCCCGGTCCTGAAGGACATGACCAACCGGCGCGGGGGCGACCTGTCGGGCGGGCAGCAACAGCAGCTGGCTATCGCGCGGGCGATGATCATGAAGCCGAAGGTGTTGCTTCTGGATGAACCGACCGAGGGCATCCAGCCCAACATCATCCAGCAGATCGGCCGGGTCATCACCTATCTCAAGGACCAGAAGACCATGGCCATCGTGCTGGTCGAGCAATACTTCGACTTTGCCTATGGTCTGGCGGACCAGTTCTATGTCTTGCGGCGCGGGGCGGTGTCTGCCTCGGGCGCGTCGGCAAGCTTTGACAAGGCCACGCTTAGGGGTGAAGTGTCGGTGTAGGGTCAGCGCAGCATCAGTTCGGCAGTCCGTTCGGCCAGCGCAGCGATGGTCTTTGACGGGTTCAGCCCGAGGGGACGCGGCACTACCGCGCCGTCCGCGACGTATAGCCCCGGATAGCCGAAGACTTCCCCCCTGTGGTCGACCACCCCCGCCCCCGGTGAGGCTGCCATGCGGCACCCCCCCAGCGGATGCGGGGTGACAAGGTTGCGCAGAACCGTCCAGGTCGGCGGCACCACGGTCCGCCCGCCGGTCGCCCGGCTGAGGCGCTCGTGCGAGCCGACAAGCCCCCCAACCCCGCGTTCGGACCGCGCTGCGTTCCAGTCCAGCTTCAGCCGCTTGCGCCAAGGCCGCAGCCAGTCGCGCCCAAGGTACAGCCGCCCGTCGCCGCCATCGACGGCCTGTCCGAACCACGGCATCATGTTTTCCAGCGGGTCGCCATCGTCCAGCCTGCCCAGAGCCTTCTTCAGAAAGCCAAAGCGGGACTTCCGGCCTTTCAGCGCGCGCAGGGCGTTGCCCAGCACATCGGGGAAACCGCCGTCTTCGGTGAAATACTGGGCACCGTTGTCGCTGCCGTCGAGATAGTCGATGGCCGAGGTGATGGTCGGGCCGATGGTCGGAGACAGGCGGCGGTTTTCGTAAAAGGCGGGGGTCAGGAAATCCCCGTTCGAGGACCAATGCGCGCCCAAGGCTTTGGAGACATCGGGCAAGCTGCGGAACTTGTCGCGGGAGCGGAACAGGATCTCGGTCGATCCCAGCGACCCCGCGGCCAGGATCACCCGTTTCGCGCGGACCACCCTCTCGCGTCGCTGACCGGCGGAAAGGTCATGGTAGACCACGGCATAGCCATGGCCTTCGGGCACGATATGGCTGACCATGGACAGGGGGCGGATTTCGGCGCCCTTGTCCTCGGCCACGGCAAGGTAGTTCAGGTCGAGCGTGTTCTTCGCCTGAGCCTTGCAGCCGATGTCGCAGTTCCCGGCATGGACGCAGTAGCCCTGTTTGCGGCCAAAGGCGTTGTCGAAGGTCTTCGTCGCATCTTCCGAAACTGGGCGGGTTTCGGGGAAGTGGGCGTCGGGATCAAAGGACACGGCAAGGTCAAGTTTGCGGAAGCGATCCGCCGCCCCGGTCGCTTGCGCCGCTTCTTGCATGAGCTTGAAGCGGGGGGTGAGTTGGTTGTGGGGCAGCTGTTCGGGTTTCAGCATCCCCGCGACCCGCTGGTAGTAAGGCGCAAGTTCGGTGGCCGAAATCGGGGTGGGCCAGCCGGTGTCCAGCATCTGAGGCTTGGCGTCGATGCTGACGTTGGCATAGATCAGCGAGCCACCCCCCACGCCGGCACCCTGCGCCACCCACATGTCATCAAAGATCCGCAGGTCAAGCCAGCCGTTGAGCCGGTGAGGGGCGTCGACGTCGAAGACCCAGGCATCGCCGGGCGCACGCGGGTAATCCTCGGTCCGCCAGCGCCGCCCGCGTTCCAGCACCAGCACCCGCAGGCCCGCTTCCGCCAGCCGACAGGCCTGGACCGCGCCGCCGAAACCACTGCCGATAATGATGGCGTCAAGCGTCACTGCGCCTTCCCCCCCGCTGGATTTCGATGGGGGCTTCGATCAGGTGCGGGGCGAGCGGCTTCATCGGCAGCGTCAGGTGGGTTGCCTTTTCGGGCACCTCAACCTCGTCTACCGGGTCGAATGCCGAGTCCACGGCCCTCTGTGCAAGGCGCATGAACCTGCCCGACCGGCTTCCTGTCCCCGGTGGATTTATTGTCGAATAGAAGCGCCAGTCCGAACATATCTTGCGCAGGCCGATGGGATAAATGGTGACCCCTTTGGAGTGGACCCGGATGCGCAGGAATGCCTTCCAGTCCGCGATCGCCTGCACCGAGAACACCTCTTGCCGGTGCAAATTCAGGAAGCTGCTGGCGGAAATCAGATACAGCAGAAGGACATAGCCGGACACCAGCCATGTGGCTCCGAAGACCATGACCCCGATGAGAAGACAGGTCGGAAACTGGCTTAAGCCGAGACCGACGATCATCGGGACGATATGGTGCACAAGGAAGACCGCCACCATGAACTGCGCCAGAAAATGGATCATCCCGGCAAGAAAAGCGCGCTTGGGCTTTCCGTCCGAACTGGTGTTGGCGAACGCAAGGAAGCCAAGGACAGTCAACCCGGTCAGGGCAAACGGGATCGGTGATGCAACCAGTGCAGCGAAGAGGGCGGCGAAAAATGCGGAACCCAAGAGATCGGGGCCCGTCGTGAAGGTTTCCGGCCCCTGAGCTTCCAGTAGCCAGACAAGCGAAACCATCGTCAGGCCAAGCACAGAGAAAAGCTTCCAGTGCTTTTCCGGATGCCTCAACGCGCCGTTCCGCATGCTTTGGCTTTCGCTGGCTGTCGGAAAGCTGGAGTGCAGACCTGCCGTCAGTTCTGTACCAATCCTGACCGTGCCGGGCAGGCTATCGGT
Source organism: Paracoccaceae bacterium (assembly GCA_031374565.1). Taxonomy (GTDB): domain Bacteria; phylum Pseudomonadota; class Alphaproteobacteria; order Rhodobacterales; family Rhodobacteraceae; genus Tabrizicola. The sequence continues at coordinate 6,190 of JANMGI010000780.1, forward strand.
GCCCAGAAGAAAAGCCCCGCCACCGCCACAGGTGATCAGGTGGGTCTTTTCGACCTCGGAGACCGACGGGGCCGTCGTCTCATAGCGCGAGTAGTGATGAAGGTCGCCCGAGAGGATTGCGAGAAGCCGCGCGCCGGTGCGGTCGCCGTCCTCGCCAAGGATCAGGCTTTTGATCCTTTCAACTTTTTTCCACGATTCCCAGCTTCGGGTGGGCTTGTCAGCATCAGCCCCTTCGCCCTCCTCGACAACTCGGTCGACCCAGGCCGGCTTTGGCACGCAGAGGATGACGTCATCGCCGGGCTTCAGGTCACTGGAGCGGGCGGTGAAATACTCCAGCTGCGGGGCATCAAAATTGTCGTCTGTGGCAAGGTCTACCCCCCAGATCCACACCCGGTGCGGCAGCAGGATGGCAAAGTAGCTGCGGCGTTGCTGGACCTGCCAGCAACCCATCCAGCGCTTCGGCTGGCAGAAGCGTTGGACGAAGGCGCTGAGGCCGTCGTACCAGTCGTGATTTCCTGGGATCGTGAAAAGCCGCCGCCCAGTGGCTTTGTCAGCCTTGTCCGGACTAACGCCCGGATCAAGTTGCCATGGCCGCGCGGCTAGATATGGGCCGACGGTGCGGTCTTCGTATTCGGTGCGCGTCGCGTAGGGGTAGACGAGATCGCCGCCAAAGATCGTGATTTGACCGGCTGGAAGCACATGTTCGGCCCCGGGGAATTCCTTCGGACCGCGTTCGGTGAACTGGTCTGGCGGGTTGGGTTGCGGATGGGACTTTCCGACCGGACCAAGGCCCAGATGGTCCCGGCCGACCAGCCAAGCAATGGAATGAGTGGCATCGAAGCCATCGCCCAGATCGGCGATGAAGTCGATCCAGACCTCGTCTTTCGGCTCCGTGGAATAGTCGAAGTAGTCCGGGTCCTTGGGCTTGGCCAGCTCCAGCGCTGCCAGGACTTCTCGCCGTGGAGAGCGACTGCCGGTGAACGAACTGATGGCTGCCAGGATGCCGGTGTCGATCAGAAGCTGAAGGTTCAGCCAGGCGACCGGGCTTTTGCGGGTGATGCGGACTTTCCGGGTCACTGGCGTCTTGGCGGTCATTTCCGTCTCCCGAAGGTCAGGTAGGTTTTGGTCAGGGTGCCAGCGAAAAAGCCAATGAAGACGCCGATGCTCTTGAGGCTGCGCCAGAGCCCGACGCTATCGCGGGCCGAAAGCGTTGCCATCAGCCCAAGGAAATCGACCGGCCCCAACCGCAGGATACCGGCGGCGACGACTTTGCCAGAGGTGTCGCGGCCCTTGTGCAGCTGGACATGCAGGGTCGTCGTCTCGGCCCATATCCGCCAGGGCGGGCCACGGCGGACATGCTTGCGACCTGACAGGAAGTGCTGTGCGCCGTCCAGGATCAGACCCGTTTCGTAGATCATGTGGGTGAGTGTCGGGTCATCCGTGGGCGCGAAAAGCTGGAAGTTGGCATGGGTCGCAGGGCGGATGAAGCCAAGGCGCGGGCTGTAGATATGCGCGGCCATGTCGGCGCGGTGCTGCAGGTCGGCCACAAAACCCGTGATATCGCGGATGTTGATGGTGGCGTTCAGGATCAGGGGAATCGCGTTGCGGTCGTTCCAGCCAGTGCGCGGATCGTCAGTCCCAAAGGCGATGCGGCCTTTCATCGTCTCGCGGAAGGT
>JANMGI010000783.1:0-6838 GCA_031374565.1 Paracoccaceae bacterium
AGGTCCACCACCCGCCCCAAAGCCGGACGGTACCAGTGCTGGCGCAGCCGCCCCTCCAGCGTGAAGCCTGCGCGCGCGTAGGTCCGCATTGCGCGCGGGTTCTCACCCGAAGCATCCAGCCAGACCCGCGCCGCGCCAAGGCTGCTGAACCCGTAATCCAGAAGCGCACGGATGAACGCCTGACCCTGACCGCCTCCCGCCACGGCCAACGCCAACCGCCGCAGTTCCACGGCTCCGGACGGATCGCCCACCGTGCAGAAGAGCGCATAGCCCGCAGGCTGGCACTCGCGGTCCCAGATCAGCAGCCGGACCGCAGGGTCGGCCAGATAGGCGGCCAGCGCCGCCTCATCCTCATCGGTAATGAAGGGCGTGTTTTCCGCACGGCCAGCGATGCCGCGGATGAACGGAAAATCCGCCGCCGTCGCCGCCCGCAGCATCAGACCCCGACCGCCGCCGCAAACGCCGAGCGGTAAAGCCGCGACAGGTCGTCCATTGACGCGCTCTCAGTCCCGAAGGTCACCTTGTCCCCGCCGAATTTGCCGACCTGGGCCACCTTGACCCCGCCCGCTGCCGCCATGAAGGCTGCAAGGTCATCGGCGCGGATCGCAACGACGTAGCGCGCCTGATCCTCGCCAAACAACTGCCCGATGTCGCTGGACTTCAGCGAAAGCCCGATCCCGGCACCTTCCGCCATCCGGAAGGCCGCCAAAGCCAACCCGCCATCGCCCAGGTCCCGCGCCGCGCGGATGCGCCTGCGGTTGGCCAAAAACGCTTTCGCCGCATTGGCCTCCAGCGTCAGGTCCACCGGCGGCGGCTCGCCCCCTTCGATTCCGAACGCCTCTGCCAACAGCGCCGACTGCCCCAGATGCCCACGGGTCTCACCGATCACCACCACGATGTCGCCATCGGCGGGCTGGCCCGAGATCAATTCGTCCGCCTTCATGATCCCGACCGCGCCTATGGTGGGCGTCGGCAGGATGCCAGACCCGTCCGTCTCGTTGTAAAGGCTGACGTTCCCCGACACGATGGGCATGTCCAAAGCCTTCACGGCAACCCCGATCCCTTCCAGCGCTCCGACGAGTTGCCCCATGATCTCGGGCTTTTCCGGGTTGCCGAAGTTCAGGTTGTCGGTCGTGGCCAAGGGTTTCGCGCCCACCGCGATCAGGTTTCGGTAAGCCTCGGCGACTGCCTGCTTGCCACCCTCGAACGGGTTAGCCTTCACAAAGCGCGGCGTGACGTGTGAGGTGAAGGCAAGCAGTTTCCCCGTCCCGTGCACCCGCACCACGCCCGCGCCCACACCCGGCGCAACCACAGTATCCGCGCCAACCTGCGCATCGTATTGCTCATAGACCCAGGCCTTGTGGGCATAGCTGGGCGACCCGATCAGCGCCCTCAGCGCCGCAATCGGGGTGATCGCCGGCACATGCGGCAGTGGGGCAGGGGCCGGGCTTTCCACCCAAGGACGGTCGTACTCCGGCGCGGACGATGACAGCTTTGACAGCGGGATATCGGCCTTCACCTCATTGCCGTGCAGGATCAGGAAGCGGTCTTCGGGGATCGTCTCGCCGACAATGGCAAAGTCGAGGTCCCATTTCACGAAGATCGCCCGCGCTTCGGCCTCCAGCTCGGGCTTCAAGACCATCAGCATCCGCTCCTGAGACTCGGACAGCATCATCTCATAGGCCGTCATCCCCGTCTCGCGCTGGGGCACGTCGTCCAGCTGCAATTTGATGCCAAGCCCGCCCTTGTCGCCCATCTCGACGGCCGAGCAGGTGAGCCCCGCAGCCCCCATGTCCTGGATCGACACCACAGCACCCGAGGCCATCAGCTCCAGACACGCCTCCAGCAAGCGCTTTTCGGTGAAGGGGTCGCCGACCTGCACCGTCGGGCGCTTTTCCTCGATGGTGTCATCGAACTCGGCACTTGCCATTGTGGCCCCGCCAACCCCGTCGCGCCCGGTCTTCGCGCCAAGGTAGACCACCGGCATCCCCACGCCCGACGCCGCCGAGTAGAAGATCTTGTCCGCATCCGCGAGACCCGCCGCAAAGGCGTTCACCAGACAGTTGCCGTTGTAGCTGCGGTGAAACCGCACTTCGCCGCCCACCGTCGGCACCCCAAACGCGTTGCCGTAGGAGCCCACGCCCTCGACCACACCTTTCACCAGATGCGCGGTCTTCGGGTGGCTCGGCAGGCCAAAGCTCAGGGCATTCATCGCCGCAATGGGCCGCGCGCCCATGGTAAAAACGTCGCGCAGGATGCCGCCGACGCCGGTGGCAGCCCCCTGATGCGGCTCGATATAGCTGGGGTGGTTGTGGCTCTCCATCTTGAAGACCACGGCCTGCCCGTCGCCGATGTCGACAACGCCCGCATTCTCACCGGGTCCGCATATCACTTGCGGGCCGGTGGTTGGCAGCTTCTTCAGATGGATCTTCGACGACTTGTAGGAACAATGCTCGTTCCACATCGCCGAAAAGATGCCAAGCTCGGTGAAGCTTGGCTGCCGCCCAAGAATACCCAGCAGTCGCTCCCATTCGTCGGTCTTGATCCCGTGACTGGCGACGAGGTCCGGCGTGATCGCGGGTTCTTGCATGGCATCCCCTCTGGCAACTTGGGCCGCTTATTACGGGAAACCACGGCCAAGGGCAAACCGCAACGCCTGAGACGAAGCCTGATTTTCCGCAGAAGAATCGCGGGCTTGGCCACATCTGGAAAAAAATCGTTCCGTTTCTCGAAATTTTTTTGTGGGGGATGTCGAAATCGGCAAAGGTCAGGCGTCCTTGGGTCACGATCAACAAGTAAACATGAGGAATTCCATGATCTTCGAAGTCACCCCGCTCTACGCTCTGCCGCTCGCCCTTATCTATCTGATCCTCTGGGTGCGCATCAGCGCGATCCGCTCGGGGACCAAAATCTCGTTCGGCGACGGCGGCAACGTCGAACTCTTGCGCCGCATCCGCCAGCACGGCAACTTTGTCGAATGGACATGCTTCGTGCTGATCCTGATGATCCTGTCAGAAGGCATGGGGGCACCCGCGCTCTATCTGCACATCAGCGGCGCTCTTTTGCTGATCGGACGCATCGCGCATCCCTTCGGCCTACAGGCCGTCGATAACGCCGCCCACCCGATGCGCTACCTCGGAAACTCGACCAACATCCTGGCCACTGTGATCCTGATGATCTGCATCGGCGTGAACCTTCTCGGCCTCTGACACCCTTTCCTTCAACCTGACCCAAGGACACATCCCATGAACTACATGATCCTGATCTACGGTGAGCCCGCCAAGGAACCTGCCTACGGCTCGCCCGAATTTGCGGAAATGATGAAGGGCTACTTCACCCTGAACGAAAAGATGAAGGCCGATGGCGTGTTGCAAAGCGGCGAGGCGCTGCGGGGCGTAGAAGCCGCAACCTCGGTCCGCGTTCGTGGCGGCAAGGTGGAAACGATGGACGGCCCCTTCGCCGAGACGCGCGAACATCTGGGCGGTTACTACATCGTCGACGTGCCCGACCTTGATGCCGCCCTGAAATACGCGGCCCTTGTCCCCGCAGCACTTTATGGCACGGTCGAGGTCCGTCCCCTGATGAACTACAACCCTTCCGCCTGACCCATGACCTCAGCCGCCCCCAGTGCCATCGCTGCAATCCACGCTGTCCAGATGGTGATGCGGCAGGACCGGGGGCGGCTGACCGCTGCGCTGATTGCGCGGTTGCGTGATTTCCAACTGGCCGAGGACGCGCTGCAAGAGGCGGCGATCTCGGCCATCTCGCATTGGGGGCGGGCGGGCCTGCCCTCTTCGCCGCAGGGCTGGCTTCTGAAGGTCGCTCTTCGCAAGGCCATCGACCGCCTGCGCCAGGGCTCACGAGAGGACCGCAAAGCCTTGGACCAGGCCATTTTCGCCCGGGATGAGGCGGATGCGGACGAAGCGCATCCGATCCCCGACGACCGCCTGCGCCTGATCTTCACCTGCTGCCACCCCGCGCTGGAAGAGAAGTCCCGCATCGCCCTGACCCTACGCAGCCTGTGCGGGCTGACCACGCCGCAGGTCGCCGCCGTCTTCCTGGATGCCGAGCCGACAATGGGCCAGCGCCTGTCGCGCGCCAAGGCCAAGATCGCTGCGGCCGGCATCCCCTTTGCCATTCCGGGGCCCGAGGATTGGCCCGACCGGCTGAATTCGGTGCTGACGGTGGTCTATCTGATCTTCACCGCAGGCTATGCGCAGGGGCCCAAGACAGGCGTCGACCTTTGCACCGAAGCGGTCTTTCTTGCGCGCCTCCTCGTCCAGCTTGCCCCCGATCAAGCCGAGGTCGAGGGCTGTCTCGCCCTTCTCCTTCTCACCCACGCCCGCAGCTTTGCCCGCACCGGAACCGAAGGCGAGACCCTGCCTCCCGCCAGACAGGACCGCAGCCTCTGGGACCCCGCGATGCTGGCTGATGGCCTTGCCACGCTTGACCGCGCCGTGGCCCGCCGCACCCCCGGTCCGTTTCAGATCAAGGCCGCCATCGCCGCCTTGCACTCGGCCGAGGTCGGCCCGGACTGGCCGCAGATCGCAGCGCTATACGCCCGTCTCGTCGATCACGAACCAACCGACGTGATCCGCCTGAACTACGCCGTTGCACTTGCCGAAGCCGGTGACCCCGCCCGCGCGCTGGCCCTTGTCGAAACGCTCGACCTTGACGGCTACCAGCCGTTCCACGCCGCCCATGCCGACCTGTTGACGCGCAACGGTCAGCTGACCTTCGCCCGCGCCGCTTATTCCCAAGCCATTGCGCTTGCCACATCGCCCGCCGACGTCGCCTTCCTGCAAAGCCGCCTCTCGGCATTGACCTAAAAAAAAAGGCCGAGCATTACGCTCGGCCAAGTCCAACAGGGAGGTACGAAGGGGCAAGAGCAAGCTCATCACCCCTTCGAAAGCTGAAATAGTGCCCCATGCTTGCGCAAACAAGTCATGAATGCCCGACGTTTGGGCATTGCCGATATGCAGATGCTGCATGACAGCAATCAGGCTGCCGCATCCTCGGCCTGACGACGGCGGAAGGCCATGATCTCTTCGGTCACGAAATCCCGGAAGGCCGCCACCCGCTTGGAGTGCCGCAACTCTTCGGGGTAGGCCAGAAACACCGGCACCTCACCGCTTTGCACTTCGGGCAACACTCTGACAAGGTTCGGGAAGTCGTCGGTCAGATAGTCCGGCAGCACCCCGATGCCCAGATGGTTCAAGACCGCCTGCAACACACCGAAATAGTTGTTCACCGTCAGGGTCGACGGAATGTCATGCGTCATGAGTTCCGCCACCAAAAGCGCACCTGCCGCGACCTGCGGCGTTCCTGCGTGCTGCGCAATCAGCCGGTGGCTGCTGAAATCGTCCATCGAATCCGGCGTGCCATGGGCCGCAAGATACTCTGGCGTCGCGAAAAGCTGCATCTTGATGTTCATCAGCCGCTTGCGGATCAGGTCGGCCTGGCTTGGCTCCTTCATCCGGATCGCCACGTCCGCCTCGCGCATGGGCAGGTCCAGGACGCGTTCTTCAAGCATCAGGTCAATTTTCAGTGCCGGGTATTTCTCGTAGAGCCGCGCCAGTCGTGGCGCCAGAAAAAGAGTCCCGAAGCCCGTTGTCGTCGTCACCCGCAACTCGCCAAAGACCTCGTCCTCACTGTCGCGAATCCGCGCCGCCGTCGCATCCAGCCTGCGCACCATCTGCTGGGTTGCGTCATACAGAAGCTCGCCCTGTTCGGTCAGGATCAGCCCCCGCGCATGGCGGTGGAAGAGCGTGACCGACAGACTTTCCTCCAGCGCGCGGATCTGACGACTGACGGCGGATTGCGACAGGTGCAGCACATCCCCCGCATGGGTCAGGCTGCCCTTCTCCGCCACGGCGTGAAAGATCCTCAGCTTGTCCCAGTCCATGTCCACTCCCTCCACCACCGCGCGGAACCCTATCACGCTGAAGGCTGTTTAGGGAAACGCGATCACAAGTAAACCCGCTGCACCCAGACCTTGACAGCAATCCTTGGGCCTATCGCCCTTCGCGCGTCCGCCCTATGATCCTTGAAAAGGCAAGCGCGGCAGATTTGCGCGCAGATGAAAGTGGCAGGCATGGCAGTTGGCGTCTTCGATTCGGGCCTTGGCGGGTTGACTGTCCTTGATGCGCTGACAAAGCGCCTTCCCGACATGCCTTTCGTCTATTTCGGCGACAATGCCCACGCCCCTTACGGCGTCCGCACCGGGGACGACATTTTCAATCTGACCTGCGCCGCCACCGAACGCCTCTGGGCCGAGGGCTGCGATCTGGTGATCCTCGCCTGCAACACCGCCTCGGCCGCAGCGCTGAAGCGCATGCAGGAAACCTGGGTTCCGGCCGACAAGCGCGTCCTTGGCGTCTTCGTCCCCCTGATCGAGGCCCTGACCGAACGCCAATGGGGCGACAACTCTCCTCCGCGCGAAGTTGCCGTGAAACACGTCGCCCTGTTCGCCACCCCCGCCACCGTCGCAAGCCGTGCCTTCCAGCGCGAGCTGGCCTTCCGCGCCATCGGTGTCGATGTCGAGGCCCAACCCTGCGGCGGTGTCGTCGATGCCATCGAACAGGGCGATGAGATTCTTGCCGAGGCGCTCGTCCGCAGCCATGTCGAGGCGCTGAAACGCCGGATGCCGAACCCCGAAGCCGCAATCCTTGGCTGCACGCACTACCCCTTGATGGAAAAAATCTTTGCAGATGCTTTGGGGCAGGGGGTCACGGTCTATTCGCAGGCCAATCTGGTCGCGGAAAGCCTGGCTGACTATCTGACCCGCCGTCCTCAATTCATTGGCAGCGGGACGCAGTCGAAGTTCCTGACGACCGGA
>JANMGI010000785.1:0-1988 GCA_031374565.1 Paracoccaceae bacterium
GAAAAGGGCTACGACGACAAGATGGGCGCACGTCCCCTTGGCCGCGTGATCCAGGAATACATCAAGAAGCCGCTGGCCGAGGAACTTCTTTTCGGCAAGCTTATCAAGGGCGGCGTGGTCCGGGTGCAGGTCAAGGACGATGCCATCGTCCTCGACATCGAGGAACCGCAGAAGCCCCGCCTGACCGGCCAGAAGCCGCCCTTGCTGACCGCCGAGTAAGCGCCTGCGAGACGAAGAAGCCCCCGCCCTCATCCGGCGGGGGTTTTCTTTTGCGCCAGTCCGCCGGAACCATCCTTGTGGTTTTCACATTGGCCCAAATATCCCCGCCGGAGGCCACCCGAGCCCTTGCACGTTCTTCACGTGCAAGGGAGAGACAAAGGGGCTTCGCGCGGAACGCGCTCCTTAAAGCTTAAGAAACCCTGAACGTCCACGACTAACCCATTGAAATCCTTGGGTCGAAAAATCTGTCCACCGTGGACAGGATCAGATCACCGCTGCCCGGTACAGATGCCAGGTCGCGTGCCCCAGGACCGGCAGCACCACGATCAGCCCGACCAGGAACGGCAGGATCCCCGCCGCCAGACCCAGGGCCACGACCAACCCCCAGGCCGCGATCACCCGCGGATTCTCCCGCGCGACCCTGACCGAGGTCATCACCGCGACCGGCAGGCTCACATCCCGGTCCAGAAGCAGCGGGAACGACACCACCGACACTGCCAGCACCGCCGCGGCCAGCAGGAATCCCACTCCGGACCCGACGACAATCATTGCCCACCCTGCCGGGGTCGACACCGCCGCGTTCAGCAGTGCCATCAAGCCCGCAGGGCGGTCCGGCCCCAGTGTCACCGCATGGATCGTGTCGGCCAGCAAAAGCCAGGCCATGAAGATCACCCCGTTGAACAGGGCAAGCATGACGATCCGTGGAAACCGGGGCGACCGAAGGACATCGAACATTGACGACCATCCCACCTCCAGCCCCGCCTCACGCCGCCGGCTCAGCTCGTACAGGCCCAGCCCTGCCACCGGCCCGACCAAAGCAAAGCCTGACAGCACCGGGAACAGAAGGTGCGTCAAAGACCCCTGCGTCGCCAGCGCCAGCAGCACCGCCCCCATCAGCGGGTACAGCATGCAGGCGAAGATCACATCCGACCGCATCGCCGCCAGATCCTCCCACCCTTTCCGCAGCGCCGTCCGCAGGTCCTGCATCGTCAGCCTTCGGGTCTGCGGGGGCGCACCCGAACTGGCCGGGGTCGCGATCACTGTCGCATAGCCTGCGGCCGAACTCAGCGCGGCGACGGTCCAGGACAAGGGGTTTCCGATCGTCTTCGGCATCAGGCATCCTCCCAAATGGGGGCGCCCGGGGCCGGTCTTGCCCCGGATCGTCCCAGTGGCATCGACTTGCAAGCACGTCTCTTTTTCAGCACGCTAGCACGAAAATCGCGAAGGCGCAGTCACGGAATGGTGCGACGGCTCAGCGTTCGGTCAGCTTCAGCTCGATCCGGCGGTTCAGCGCGCGTGAGGCTTCGTCATCCCCGGCAGACACGGGCCGGTATTCGCCAAAGCCGGTGGCCGCCATCCGGTCTGGCGGGAAGCCAAGTTCGTCCTGCATGAACCTCACCACCGACAAGGCGCGGGCCTGGCTTAGCTCCCAGTTGTCGGCAAAGGCGGCACCGGGCGCGATGGGGACGTTGTCGGTGTGGCCGTCGACCCGGATGATCCAGTCGATCCCGGGCGGGATGCTGGCACGCACCTCGTCCAGGATGCGCACCACACCGGCAATCTGGTCGCGGCCTTCGGGGGCAAGGTCAGCCGAGCCTGCCGTGAACAGCACTTCGGAGGAGAAGACGAACCGGTCGCCCACCACTCGCACGCCTTCGCGGCCTTGCAGCAGTGTCGAAAGCTGACCGAAGAACTCAGACCGGAACCGGGCGAGGTCCTTGTTTTCGTCAGCCAAGCGCGCGGCTTCGGCGGCCTCCATCTCGGCCCGC
>JANMGI010000058.1:0-4271 GCA_031374565.1 Paracoccaceae bacterium
ACTTCTTCGCCTCGGACCTGTCGAACAAGTCGACCGGCAATTTCCTGAACGTGGACGCGGGCAATGCCGTGTCCTTCTCGCGCTAGGGGGTTGGGATGCTGATTTCCGAAGATCTGGTTGGGTCGTTGAACGAGACTGCACAGGTCGCGCATGAGGATGAGTTCGGGGCGCTTGGGCGCAAGCTGGCGCGGCGGGGCGTGGATATCGAGGCGGTCGTGGCCCGCGCGATGGCCTGGTCGGTCGCGGTGCCAACCTGGGGTGTGGGCACCGGGGGCACCCGGTTTGCACGGTTTCCGGGGCGCGGCGAGCCGCGGGGCATCCACGACAAGCTGGCCGATTGTGGGGTGATCCAAGCCCTGACGCGGGGAACGCGAAAGGTTTCGCCACATATCCCGTGGGACAAGGTTTCCGACTACAACGCGCTGCGCCAAGAGGCGGCGCAGTATGGGCTGGGGTTCGATGCGGTGAACTCCAACACCTTTCAGGATCAGGCGGATCAGGGGTTGTCGTATCGCTATGGCTCGTTGGCGAACGCCCGTTCGGATATCCGGTCTCAGGCGGTGGAGCATAACATCGAATGCATCGAGATCGGCAAGGCGCTTGGGTCAACGGCGCTGACGGTCTGGATCGGAGACGGGACCAACTTTGCCGGACAGCAGAGCCTTGGCCGGATGTTCGAGAACTACCTGTCCGCGATGACTGAAGTCTACGCCGCCCTCCCCCCGTCGATGGCGATGTTCATCGAACACAAGATGTACGAGCCGGCGTTCTATTCGACCGTCATCTCGGATTGGGGATCGTCCTTGATGGCCGCACAAGCCCTTGGACCGCAAGCGAAATGTCTGGTGGACCTTGGGCATCACGCACCCAACGTAAACATCGAGCAGATTGTCGCGCGGCTGGTGCATGTCGGACGGCTGGCGGGGTTCCACTTCAACGATTCAAAGTATGGCGATGATGACCTGGACGCGGGCTCGGTCGATCCGTTCCGGCTGTTTCTGGTCTTCAACGAGCTGGTCGAGGCCGAGTTGCGCGGGGCAAAGGGGTTCAACCCAAGCTACATGATCGACCAAAGCCACAATGTGACGGACCCGATCGAAAGCCTGATGGGAAGTGCGGTGGAGATTGCGCGGGCCTATGTGCAGGCCTCCTTGGTGGACCGGACCGCGCTGGCCGAGGCCCAGGACGCCAATGACGTGATGGCCGCGCACCGGGTGCTGAAGGCCGGGTTCCTCACCGATGTGTCCCCGATCCTGGCCGAGGCCCGGATGCGGCAGGGCGGGGCTTACGACCCCATCGCGGCCTACCGGGCGTCGGGGTATCGCGACCGAGTGACGAAAGAACGGCCTGAGGTGAAGGGATCCTCGTCCGGCATCGTGTGAATCCGCGCCGGAGGGGAGGCCGGCCCAATGACGACGCATTCGATCATCGACGAAAGCCATGGCTTCTGGGACGAGGTGGTGCATCCGTTTCTTGCCGCCCACTTCCCTGCGCAAACCGCCCGGATGGCGGCAGGGGTGTTCGGCTACGGGTCCGAGGTGCTGCGGCTGGATGACGAGTATTCCACCGACCACCACTTCGGGTTGCGGGTCAATGTGCTGCTGCCGGAAGGGGTGATGGCTTCTTGCGGCGGGCAGATCGAGGATGCGCTGGCGGACGGCCTGCCTGCCACCTGGCGCGGCCGGGAACTGCGCGAAGGGTATACGCGGACCAAGGGCGTGGCGCTTGTTTCGCTGGAGCATCACCTGCGGTCTACCATCGGGCTTGTCCAGCCGCCGAACACTTATTCACAATGGCTGTCGATTCCCGAAGAAGACATCATGCATATCGTCGGCGGAGAGGTCTGGCACGACCCATCGGGCCGATTTTCGGCAGTGCGAGAGGCGTTGCAGGGCTATTATCCGGAGGAAGTCCGGCTGCGACGCCTGGCGCATTGGTGCCGTTATTTCAGCGGTATGGGGGTCTATGCGCTGAAGCGGGCGCTTTTGCGCAACAACGAACTTTACGCCAGCACCGTCTTTGCGCGAAGCTTGCGCTGGGGGGTGCAGATGGCCTTCCTGCTGGACCGGCAGTATTATCCTTACGACAAATGGCTGATGGTGATGTTCCAGCGCCTGCCACGGATGGGGGCGCGGCTGGCAGAAATTGTCGAGGAAGCGCCAAAGCTTACAACCACTTGGGACCGGAAGCTGGAGTTGCTGCACCAGATGTCGGACGTGATTGATGCGACGATGATTGAGGACGGGCTGATCGCGCCGCATCCGCGTTACAAGGTCTCGGCAACCTCGGGCTACCGGCTCTTGGAATCTGCCTACGCCGAGTTGATCCGCAAGTGCCCGGCCGAAATCCGGGGCATCGTCCCGCAGTGGGAGCAGGTGCATTGGGAAGGGTTCCACTCGGAATTCGTCGCGGGGGTGGGACTGGAGGACTGGCGGCGGATGCTGCTTCTGGAGGAATATGAATGAACGGTTATGAACGTGTGATGGCGACGATCAACCACCAGCCGGTGGACCGCACACCCATCGACTGCTGGCTGTATCAAAAGCAGTTTCTGGAGCGGCTGGAAGCTGACTATGGCCCGCGCGAGAAGTTCATAGAAGAGTTCGGGATCGACGTCTTCGTTGGCCTGATGCCCTTTCCGAACCAGCATGGACGCAAGTTCGATATCCATGAGTTGGCCGGGGTCCCGCTGGAAGACCCGCGCAATCCGAAGTGGCTGAATTGCACCGACTGGAACTATGACTTCGGCGGCACGAACATTGCCACGGCGATCCGCGACCACAAGGGCAAACGCTGTGTGCTGGCGCATTGCTGGGGGATGGTTGAGGGGACCTCATCCTTCCTTGGGATCGAGAACTGCTGGATGAACCTGGGCGGCAACCCGGCCCTGATGGCGGCATTTTTTGACCGCTATGCCGATTGGTTGTGCGTTCAAGTGGACCAGATGATCGAGGCCGGGGTGGACATGATGACCCTGTCGGATGACTGGGGATCGAACGGTACTATGCTGTTCAGCCCGAAATCCTGGCGGTCGCTGATCAAGCCCTATGCGATGCGGGTGGTGCAGCACGCAAGATCCAGGGGGTTGCCGGTCAACTTGCACTCGGACGGCTATATCCTTCAGGTCGTCGATGACATCATCGAGATGGGCTACACCTCGTGGCATCCGGTGCAGGAAAGCGCCGGGATCGACCCGCGCGAGGTGAAGGCCAAATGGGGCGACAAGATCACGATCTACGGCTCCTTGGACGTGATCGATGGGCTCTTGAAGTATGATGGCGAGGAACTGGACGAGTACATCACCGAGCGTTTCGGGATTTACGCGCCGGGGGGTGGCTTCATCTTCAACGGTGGGCATTTCATTCAGCCGGACATCCCCCCGATGCGGCTGGTCCGCGCCTACCGGCTGGCGAACAAGCTGGCAGCGCAATACGGGACGCTTCAGTGAAGGTTCCCGTAGGAGCCGAGTGGATCGGCCCTGCACACCCCTTTGACCTGCACGAAGTCTATGTGAATTTCCGTGCGGATATTCTTCTGGAAACGATCCCCAAACAGGCGTGGATGTGGCTGACTGCCGACAGCCGCTATCGTCTGTGGGTCAACGGTGTCTTCGCAGGGCGTGGGCCAGAGCGGTCCTGGCCATCCTCGATGGCCGTTGACGAACGTTCGCTCGCAAATCTGCTGAAGCCTGGGGTGAACCGAATTGCAGTGCAGGTCTACTGCCCCGGTTATTCGCATTTTGCCTATGTGCATTGCGGGGCCTGCGGGTTGATCGGATGGCTGGAGGTTGACGGGGCACTGGTTTTGACGACCGGCCCGCATTGGAAGACGCAGCGGGATCGGTCGTGGTCGGACCGGGTGAAAAGAGTGTCGATCTACGGTACGGGGGTTGAGGACCGGGACCTTCGACTGGCCGGGGATTGGGTGGAAGGGAATACGACCGACTGGGACGGGGCACGGTTGGTGCAGGGGGCCGAGGGGCCGGTGTGGCATCGGTTGCGAGCTCGGGCGACGGCGCTGCCGATGGAGGAGGTTCGGGTCCTTGACGCTGCGTGGCAGGTGCGGGTCGGGGAAAAGATTGCGGCTTCAGACGATCCGCATGAAGATTTGCGAAAAGCCTTTTCATCATCCAGCACAAGCCCCGCCCCTGCCCTGCTTCCGCGCGGAACGTCGGCTATCTGGATCTTCGATCTGGGCGAAAGCCGGTCTTGTCTGGGCGGCGTGAAACTGTGCGCGTCAGGGGGCGAGCGGCTGCTGGTGTCCTATGCCGA
>JANMGI010000115.1:0-2190 GCA_031374565.1 Paracoccaceae bacterium
ACGCGGGTGTCGCGGGTCAGGGCGGCCCCAATGCTGCCGTCACCGGGCAGAAGTTGCAGGGCGGTCGGCGGCACCCCGGCGGCAAGCAGATGATCAACGGCGAGGTTGGCGACCAGCGGGGTCTGCTCGGCGGGTTTCGCCAGCACGGCGTTCCCGGCGGCAAGGGCGGCGCTGATCTGGCCGCAGAAGATGGCAAGCGGGAAGTTCCACGGGCTGATGCAGGCGAACGTGCCGCGTGCAGGATGCGGTTGTGCGGACTGGGAGGCATAGTAGCGCAGGAAGTCCACCGCCTCGCGCAGTTCGGCGACGGCATCGGCAAGGGTCTTCCCCGCCTCACGCGAAAGCACCGCGAAGATGCGGCCGAAGTCCGCCTCCATCTGGTCGGCGGCGCGGTTTAGCACTTCGGCGCGGATCGCCGGGTCGGCACTCCACGGCTCGGAAAGGCGCAGGGCGGTGTCCACATCGGGCAGACCCGCCGTGGTGACATGGCCAACCAAAGCGCCGGTCGCGGGGTTCAGGACGGCCAGTTGCGGCCCACCGACGACCCGACCGGCAACGCGGGGGGCGGCGTCGAAGGGTGTGTCGATGAACGGCACGCGTGCAGCTTCGATGGCGGCAAGATCAGCCGCATCGGTCAGGTCCCAGCCTTTGGAGTTCTTGCGCGGCGCGAAGAGCGTGGGGCCAGTGGCAAGCGCGGGGCTCGGGACTTTGGCCAGCGCCTCCACCGCCGTCAGCGGGCAGGCGGCGACGGTTTCGGGGGTGACGTCCTCATCGACGATCTGGTTGACGAAGCTGGAGTTTGCGCCGTTTTCCAGCAGGCGGCGGACGAGGTAGGCCAGAAGGTCACGGTGCGCGCCAACCGGAGCATAGATCCGGCAGCGGGTGGCGTGATCTGTCAGCACGATGTCATGCAGGCGCTCGCCCATCCCGTGCAGGCGCTGGAATTCGTAATCCATCGCTGTCAGCCCATGTGCCTTTGCGATGTGCAGGATCGCGGCGACGGTATGGGCGTTATGGGTGGCAAACTGGGGGTAGATGCGGTCGGTCATGCCCAGAAGCTTTCGGGCATTGGCGACATAACTGACGTCGGTAGACTGCTTGCGGGTGAAGACCGGGAATGAAGTCAGCCCCAGCACCTGCGCCCGCTTCACTTCGGCATCCCAATAGGCACCCTTCACAAGGCGGACCATGATCTTGCGGTCCAGCCGCGTGGACAGGGAATGCAGCCAGTCGATCACCGCGCCCGCCCGGCGACCGTAAGCCTGAACGACGACGCCGAACCCGTCCCACCCCTTCAGCGCGGGGTCGGACAGGGTGGCTTCGATGACTTCAAGGGATAGGGCCAGCCGGTCGGCTTCCTCGGCGTCGATGTTGAACCCAAGACCCGCTGCCTTGGCCAAACTCGCCAAAGCCCGGACACGGGGGACCAGTTCCTCCATCACCCGGTCGCGCTTGGCGACTTCATAGCGGGAGTGAAGCGCCGACAGCTTGACCGAGATGCCGGGGTTGGTGCGAATGTCGTTGCCCTTGGCAGCCCGGGCGATGCTGGTGATCGCCGCAGAATAGCTCAGGTGGTAGCGGCGGGCGTCGCCTTCGGTCCGCGCTGCCTCGCCCAGCATGTCGTAGCTGTACGTGTAGCCCTTGGACTCCAGCTCTTCGGCGCGGTTCATCGCCTTGTCGATGGTCTCGCCCAGCACAAAGTTGCGCCCCATTTCCTTCATTGCCCGAGAAACGGCGGTGCGGATCACCGGCTCGCCCATCCGCCGCACCGCGCCCCGCAAGGCACCGGCGATGCCGCCTTCGCGGTCGTCCAGCACCTTGCCGGTCAGCATCAGCGCCCAGGTCGAGGCGTTGACCAGGCTGGACGCCGACTTGCCCAGATGCCGCCCCCAGTCCGACGGCGCGATCTTGTCCTCGATCAGCGCGTCCATCGTGCCTGCGTCTGGCACCCGCAGCAGTGCCTCGGCCAGACACATCAACGCAACGCCCTCGGCGGTGGACAGGCCATACTCGGCCAGAAACACCTCCATCAGACCGGGGTTTGCCGTGGCGCGGATGCGCGCCACCAGATCGGCCCCGGCAGCGGTGATCCGCGCGCGGGCGGCAGGATCAAGTGCCGCCTCGGCGATCAGCCGGGTGATCAGTGCGGCCTCATCGGTCAAGGCATCGCGGTCGATCCGCAGAACGGCG
>JANMGI010000119.1:0-3428 GCA_031374565.1 Paracoccaceae bacterium
GCCATGCCTTCGGCTTCGCCCACAAGGACGGCTTTTGCGGCTGGTTGCCTGAAACCGCGTTGGGTTTGACACCTGAGCCGACGCATTGGGTGTCAAGCCTTGGCACGCATATCTACCCTGAGCCACGGGTGCAGGCGTGCGAAACCATGGCGGTGTCGATGGGGGCAAGGATTGCCGTTACCGGGCAAACCGGCAAATGGGCTGAAACCGCCTACGGCTATCTGCCCGCCTCGCATTTGCGCCCTATTGGCGAATGGGAAGGCGATCCGTTGGCGGTGGCCGAACAGTTCGTCGGCACGCCCTACCTTTGGGGCGGCAATTCGCGCTTCGGGCTGGATTGCTCGGGTCTGGTGCAGCTATCGTTGCAAAGCTGCGGCAAGCCCTGCCCCGGCGACAGCGACATGCAGATGTCGCTTGGCCGCCTGCTGTCGCCGAACGAGCCGATGAAGCGCGGCGATCTGATCTTTTGGAAAGGCCATGTCGCGCAAGTGGTTGATCGTGAACGCATCATCCACTCGAACGGGCACACGATGTCGGTGGCCTATGAGGGCCTCAAGGACGCCATTTCCCGCATTTCTACTGGCGGGGGTGGTCTGGTACTGGCGCGGCAACGGGCCTGAGGCGACCTTTGAACCGGAAGACTCAGACCGGGCCGATCAGCCGACGTTCCAGCACCTTTAGCACCTGATCCAGGTCATGTCCCCGGCGTAGCACCTGGCCGTCCATGCCGACTACGGCATACAGGCCTTGCCGCGACCGCAGTTTCGGCCGCTTCTCGATCCGGTAAAGTGGCGTTTCCGCGGTTCGGCGAAAGATCGCGAACACCGCAAGATCGCGCATCGCGGCGATGGCATAGTCGCGCCATTCCCCGGCGGCGACCATCCGGCCATAGACCCGCAGGATCACGCCCAGTTCCTTGCGGTCGAACGAGACTTGCTCCGGGGTCCGGCTGCTTTGCGGAAAAGGGATCGGCGTCTCGGCGTTCATCCAGAAAGCTTACGCGAAGCTTTCCTCAAATCAACCCGGAAAGCCGTCCGCCATGCGCAGGAAGCCGGTTTCAAGCCCCCGCCAGTTACTCAAAGGCCCGGACAAGTACCTGACCACCGCCGGGTGGCTCTGATCAAGGACCCCAAGTTTGACCAGCAATGCCGTAATCGCGGCCACTTTCGCCCGCGAATTGCCGTCGACGATTTTCAGCGCGATGCCAAGGCCCTTTTCGGGAAGCATCGCCACATAGACCCCGTCCGCCCCACCCTTCACCGCAACGCGGTGGCCCATCGCGCGCATCAGTTCGGTGCAGGGTTGGCTTTCGCCCGAGACATATTGGGGGTGCGCAGCCATGGCCCGTGTCAGCCGGAACATCGCCGTTTCTCGCGCGCCATGACCGTCGCGGGCGGTGGCGAACGTCGCCATCGCCCGGGCCAGGCCTGCGACCGACATTGCAAAATTTGGGGCCGAGCAGCCGTCGACGCCCCAGCCCGCGACCGTCTCGCCGGTGGTTTCTTCCGTCGCGGCGCGGATCGCCAACTGCAACGGATGGTCGATCTCGACATATTCCGGACCGGCCTTCAGATGCTGGGTCACGGTCAGAAACCCCGAATGCTTGCCCGAGCAGTTGTTGTGCAGTTGGCAGGGTTTCTCGCCTGCCTGAATAAGCCGGTCCCGCTCACCGCGATTATCAGGTTCATGCGCACCGCAGCGCAGATCAGCTTCGCCAAGGCCGAGGTCGGCAAGCCAGCGCCCGGCCATGCCAACGTGCAGCTCCGCGCCCTCGTGGCTGGCACAGGCAAAGGACAGATGCTGATCGGTCAGACCACAGGCATCGGCAGCCCCGGTCTCGATCAGCGGCAGTGCCTGTATCATCTTGGCTGACGACCGCGGGAAGATTACCGCCTGCGGATTGCCCCAAGCCGCGACCACGCCTTTGGCATCGCAGACGACCGCATGGCCAAGATGCGCATTTTCCAAAAGGCCACCGCGCCACGATTCCAGGACCGGAACCGCGCCTTCATTCACCTTCGCCATAGGTCCCTCATCACGGATGTGCAATTTTGCGCCACAGTAGGGCCTGTGGGTCTTTCACCGCAGGTCCTTTTTCGCTAAAGGTCCAGATATCGGGTTCAGGGCGTTCCCACCAGTGCCAAGACCAAGACAGGCACGGGGGCGTCAGGCAGAAGACAGCTTGGAGGCTGCGTCAACGATGACATCGCTTTTCGGTCGCACGCTTGCGGTTGCCGTGATCACGCTTGCAGGGGCTGCGGCCCAGGCTCAGGAATCGACCAATCGCGTCGCGACGATGACAGACTGGAACGTTTTCACCGAGGAAAGCCCCAAGGAATGCTGGGGTGTCTCGAAGCCGAAAGAGACAGTCAACAGCCGCGACGGTCAGCCGGTCAGCGTGCGCCGGGGCGACATCCTGTTGTTCGTGACCTTCCGTCCGGGCAAGCCCGGCGAGATCAGCTTTACCGGCGGCTACCCCTTTGCGGGCGGCTCGACGGTCGAAGTTCTTGTCGACGGCAACACCTATCAGCTCTTTTCGGACGGCGAATGGGCCTGGCCGGGAAGCGCCGAAGATGATGCCAAACTTCTGGCCGCGATGAAGGCCGGAACTTCGGCCACGCTGAGCGCACGGTCGGGCAAAGGCAACGAGACGAAAGATACCTTCAGTCTGCGCGGCTTTACCGCCGCGATGGAAGACGCCGAAAAGCGCTGCCAGTAAAGCAAGCTAGACTGCGCGAAGCGCCCCCATCGCGGGGCGCTTTTCTTTTGCGCCTCCCTGCCCTATACGCGCCCGACATCCAGATCGCCTGTGACAAGGCCCCACCAAAGGATCTGCCCTAATGACCGCCCCGATCAGCCCCGACGTGCTGACCCTGCCGCGCAAGCTGCCGGTGTCTGACAAGACCAATCTTGTCGGACTGACCCGCGACGCACTGCGCGAGGCTTTGATCGCAGCCGGAACGCCGGAAAAGCAGGTGAAGATGCGTCTGGGTCAGGTCTGGCAATGGGTCTACCACTGGGGCGTCCGCGACTTTGCTCTCATGACCAATCTGGCCAAGGACTACCGCGCGCTTCTGGCCGAAAACTTCACCATCGAGATCCCCGAAGTGGTGACCCGCCAAATTTCCGAGGATGGCACCCGCAAATACCTGGTCCGCATCGCAGGCGGTCATGAGGTCGAGGTCGTCTATATCCCCGAGACGGATCGGGGGACGCTGTGCATTTCGTCCCAGGTTGGCTGCACGCTGACCTGCACCTTCTGCCACACCGGCACGCAGAAACTGGTGCGCAACCTGACAGCGGCGGAAATCGTCGGCCAGGTGATGCTGGCGCGCGACGATCTGGACGAATGGCCCGTGCAGGGCGCTCCGAAGGTGGAAACCCGCCTCGTCTCCAACATCGTCCTGATGGGAATGGGAGAGCCGCTG
>JANMGI010000438.1:0-5058 GCA_031374565.1 Paracoccaceae bacterium
GACCTATGTGACCTTCGACATCGACTGTCTGGACCCCTCGGCGGCTCCGGGCACCGGCACTCCGGTCTGGGGAGGCCTGCATTCGTGGCAGGCGGCAGCGTGCTTGCGCGACCTGGCGGGAATCAACATGGTCGGGGGCGACATCGTCGAGGTTTCGCCGCCCTATGACACCACCGGGGCGACGGCTATTGCCGGTGCGCATGTGGGATATGAGCTGGTGTGCCTGTATCATTGGGCGCGAACGCAAAGGTAGGGATATGAGGATGACGGGCTGGATCATCGGGCTGCTTGTTTTGGCCCTGGCAGGAGGTGTGGCCTGGATCAGGCTTGCGCCGTCGGACCCGGCGCGCTGGCATGTCGACCTTGCGGCACCGGGGTTCGTGGCACCGGGCACTGCGCATGTGTTCTGCGTCCGGCCCGACAACCGCTTTGGGCCGATTGTGGGTGATCCGGCTGACTTGCTGTCGCGACTGGATGCCGTGGCGCTGGCAACACCCCGGACCACGCGGCTGGCGGGGTCGGCGGCAGAGGGGCGGATCACCTGGGTCACGCGGTCGGCGGTGATGGGGTTTCCCGATTACACCACGGCGCAGGTCATGGCGGGGCCGGGTCTTTGCGTGATGGGGCGCCAGCGGTTCGGGTCCGAAGATATGGGCGTCAACGCCGCGCGGATCGGCGGCTGGATGCAGGACGTGCTGGGATTGAACGACACGCCCGACATGACCGGGTTCTGACCCCGCTTGCGGCGGGTTTCAAACGGAGCGGCTTGGCAGCCGCAGGTCTTTTGTCTCGCCCTTTTGCGTGAAGGACGCAAAAGCGCTCGGCTCTGCTCCGCAGGGGATATTTGGGCCAATGTGAACGGCTGGAGCCTGTCCGACAAAAGTGGACACCGGTTTTCTCGAAAGACGGGCGACCACCAAAACGTTGGAGGCTGGCTGGCGCTTCTATCAGTGTCAGAGAGGCTTCAAAGGTCCCGACGCCCCTTGACCCTTGCAGGGTTCCGGGCCACACCCCGCGCATGGTGCCATTGGACAAGCTTGCGCAGATCACTGAGCGTTTCGAGTTTCTCGAAGCCCAGTTGAACGCAGGTGCCGCACCTGCCGAAATTGCGCGGATCAGCAAGGAATACACCGACCTGAAGCCGGTGGTGGACGAAATCCGGGCCTATCGTCAGTCGCTGGACGATCTGGCCGAAGCGGAAGCGATGCTGGCCGACCCCGAGATGAAGGTGCTTGCGGAAGAGGAAATGCCGCGTCTGCGTGCGCGCATCCCGCAGATGGAGCAGGCGCTGCGGCTGGCGCTGTTGCCGAAGGATGCCGCCGACGCGCGCCCGGCCATCGTGGAAATCCGACCCGGAACGGGGGGCGACGAGGCGGCCTTGTTCGCGGGGGACCTTGCGCGGATGTATCAGCGCTATGCCGAACGCATGGGCTGGCGCTTTGAAGTGATCAGCGAGCAGGCCGGCGAGCTTGGCGGGCTGAAGGAATTCTCGGCCATGATCCAGGGCGACGGCGTCTACGCCCGGATGAAGTATGAAAGCGGCGTGCACCGGGTGCAGCGGGTGCCGGAGACGGAAGCGCAGGGTCGCATCCACACCAGTGCAGCGACGGTGGCGGTCTTGCCCGAGGCGGACGAGGTCGAGATCGCCATTCCTGCCAACGACATCCGGATCGACACGATGCGGTCTTCGGGCGCCGGGGGGCAGCACGTCAACACGACGGATTCGGCGGTGCGGATCACCCATATCCCCAGCGGGATCGTGGTGACGTCCTCGGAGAAATCGCAGCATCGCAACAAGGAGATTGCGATGCAGGTGTTGCGGTCGCGGCTTTATGAGGCGGAGCGGGAGCGGCTGCACACGGCGCGGGCGGCGGACCGGAAGTCGCAGATCGGGTCGGGCGACCGCAGCGAGCGCATCCGGACCTACAACTTTCCGCAAGGCCGGATGACCGACCACCGGATCAACCTGACGCTGTATGCGCTGGCCCAGATCATGGCGGGCGATCTGACCGAAGTGATCGACGCGCTGGTGTCACATGACCAAGCCGAACGGCTGGCGGAGATCGAGGGATGAGGGCGCAGGATGCCTTGCGGCGGGCGGTTCCAATGCTGCGGGACGCCGGGATCGAGGATGGCGCGCGGGATGCACGGGTGCTTCTGGCCCATGCGCTTGGCATTGGTCCGGACCGTCTGACGCTGCGGTTGCCCGACGAGATGACCGTGCCGCAGGAAGAGATCTACGATGCTGCGCTGAAAGCCCGCATCGCCCGGCAGCCGGTGGCGCAGATCACCGGGCGGCGGCTGTTCTGGGGAAACTCGTTCCGGGTCACCCGAGATACGCTGGACCCGCGCCCCGAGACTGAAGTGCTGGTCGCAGAAGCGCTGTCGCAGCCGTTCCTCAAGCTTCTGGACCTTGGCACCGGGACCGGCTGCATCCTTCTGTCCTGCCTGAAGGGGATGCCGATGGCGCGGGGGATGGGCACCGACATTTCGGATGCGGCGCTTCAGGTGGCGATTGGCAACACGCGCGATCTGGGACTGGAGGCGCAGGCGCGGTTCCGCAAGTCCGACTGGTTCGCGCAGGTGACGGGGGCGTTCGATCTGATCGTGTCGAACCCGCCCTACATTGCTGCCGAAGAAATGCCGGACCTTGCCCCGGAAGTGCGCGACTGGGAGCCGCATCTGGCGCTGACCCCCGGAGGCGACGGGCTGGATGCCTATCGTGCCATCGCGCGCGAGGCGGGGTCGCGGCTAATGCCGGGGGGCAGGCTGCTGGTCGAGATCGGGCCGACGCAAGGCCCGGCAGTGGCGGCACTGTTCACAGGCGCGGGGTTGACCGGGGTGCGCGTCCTGCCCGACCTTGACGGGCGTGACCGGGTTGTCGCGGCGGTGAAGTCAGGCCTGCAAGATAACTGTGGTTGCGCCTGAGCCCGGCCGATTCCGGGGGCTCTGCGCAAAAATTCCTTGTCACCTGCGAAAGCCTGTGGTTAGTGGCGTCTGTCGGGCGCGGGTCTTCATCTGCCCCTGGCGAACTGTCCAAGCCCTGCTGACCTTGATTGTGCTGCCCATGAGGGGCGGCGGTTGCAGGCCAAAGCCATCATAAGGACCAGATGCGCTCCTCCAAGAAACGCTCGCGTTCAAGTCAGAACCGCCCGCGCACCCTCGGCAACATCATCAACCGCGTCTTTGACAGCTCGGGACCCGAGGGCAAAGTGCGTGGCACGCCGCAGCAGATCATCGAGAAATACCAGATGCTGGCGCGGGATGCCCAGCTCTCGAACGACCGCGTGGCGGCCGAGAATTTCCTGCAACATGCCGAGCATTACACCCGGATGCTTGCCGAAGCGACGCGGGAAATGGCGGCCGAGCAGGACGCCCGGCAGCAGCAATACCAGCAAAGCGGCGGCCAGAATGGTGGCCAAAACGGCGGGCAGAACGCGGGCCAGAACGGGCAGCCGGGCGGCAACCAGAATGGTGGCAACGGTGGCCAGCACGGTGGCAACCAGTATGGGGGCCAGTATGGGGGCCAGAACGGCAATCAGAACGGCAACCAGAACGGCAACCAGAACGGTGGCAATAGCGGAAACCAGAACGGGGGGCAGAACGGGGGCCAGCAGGGCCAGCCGCGCGGCGACCGTCC
Organism: Paracoccaceae bacterium; assembly: GCA_031374565.1. GTDB lineage: Bacteria > Pseudomonadota > Alphaproteobacteria > Rhodobacterales > Rhodobacteraceae > Tabrizicola. Next base: position 3,641 of record JANMGI010000438.1, read on the forward strand.
TGACCGGCCGGAACGGACTGACCGCAATGACCGGGGCGACCGTCAAGGTGACCGTCAGGATCGGAGCGACCGTCAGGATCGGGGTGAGCGTCGGCAGGAGTTCAACCGCGACGCGCGCGAAGAACGGTCCTTTGTCCCGGAAGAGCAGCCAGCGGCCACCGATGTGATCGAGCTGGACGCAGGCGATGACACCGGGTTGATCGAGACGCCAGAGTCTGCCACCCGGCGCCGGAGCGCGCCGGACGTCCCGGTGGCAGAGCCGGTCGCAGCGCAGGCGCCCAAGGAAGACCGCGCGCCGCGCAGGGCACGGGGGCCGCGAAAACCGAAGGCTGACGTGCCAGATGGCGAGCCACCGCAGGAAGCGGCAGAATAGCCGAAGGGCCGCCCCATCCGGGCGGCCTTTTCGTATGCGGTGGGACATGGGGTTCGCGATGCAGGCATCAGGGGATGTTCTGGCGGTCGGCGAGGCCATGGTCGAGTTTTTCGACCGGGGTGATGGTCTTTGGCAGCGCGGCTTTGCGGGGGATACGCTGAACGTCGCCTGGGCGTTGCGGGCGCTTTTGCCGCCCGGCGTGCCGGTGGGATATGCAACGCGGATCGGCAGCGATGCTGTATCGGACGCGTTGCTCGCGTTCCTGTCCGGCGCCGGAATCGGGACCGGGGCGATCCAGCGTGATCCTGAACGGACGCTGGGGCTTTACACCATCGCGACGGACGGAGCGGGAGAGCGCAGCTTCACCTACTGGCGGTCTCAGTCGGCGGCGCGGCGGCTGGCTGATGATGCGGGTCGCCTGACCTATGAGTTCCGGCGCGCGCGGCTGGTCTATTTGTCGGGGATCACGGCAGCGATTGTGGGGCCAGCGGGTAGGGCTGCCCTGCTTGAAGCGCTGATGGCTGCGAAAGCGCAGGGGGTGCGGGTGGCGTATGACCCGAATTACCGGCCCCGATTGTGGGATAGTGTCGAGGCGATGCGGGGTTTTGCGCCGCAGATCGCGGCAGTGGCGGATGTCCTGCTGCCGACCTTCGACGACGAGGTGGCCGGGTTTGGCGATACCAGCCCCGAAGCAACGGTCGCCCGGCTGACCCGCTGGGGCTGCGATGAGATTGTGGTGAAGAACGGGGCTGGGGCGACGGTGCTGGGCTTTGGCGGTGAAATCTCAAAGCACCTGCCGCCGCAAGGCGTGACGCTGGTGGATACCACGGGGGCGGGGGATGCGTTCAACGGCGGCTATCTGGCGGCGCTGCTTACGGGACGAACGCCAGCCAAGGCGGTGGACGTGGCGCAAGCCGTCGCCGCGCGCGTGGTGATGACGCGCGGCGCGCTGGCCCCGGTTGACGCGTTGCGGCAGGCGGCGGGCCTTCTTTAAGGCGCAGTCAGCGCAAGTTCCACCCGCTCACCCGCCTTGACCGTCAAGGGT
>JANMGI010000138.1:0-2525 GCA_031374565.1 Paracoccaceae bacterium
GACCCCATCGCCGCCGCGAAGGGGGCTGACGTGGTGATCCTCGACCACCACCTTGCGCTGGAAACCCTGCCCGCAGCCCTCGCCATCGTGAACCCGAACCGCCAGGACGAGGACGGCTCCCTCGCCCATCTCTGCGCCGCCGGGGTCGTGTTCCTTCTCCTTGTCGAAGCCAACCGCCGCCTCAAACACCAAGGCCAGCAAGGCCCCGACCTCATGGCGTTTCTCGACCTCGTGGCCCTTGCAACCGTCGCCGATGTGGCCCCCCTGGCCGGCCTCAACCGCGCCTTCGTCCGGCAGGGCCTGAAGATCATGGCCCGCCGTGACCGCCCCGGCCTGCGTGCCCTTGCCGATGTCGCCCGCATGGACCAGGCCCCCACGTCCTACTCTCTGGGCTTTCTCCTTGGTCCCCGCGTCAACGCCGGGGGTCGCATCGGTCAGGCCGACCTTGGTGCCCGGCTTCTGGCCACCGACAACGATGTCGAGGCCACCCGCATCGCCGCACAGCTGGATCAGTTGAACACCGACCGCCGCCTGATCACCGAGGCGGTGCGCGAGGAAGCCTTGGCCCAGGCTGAAGCGCGCGGTCTTGACGGCCCCCTCGTCTGGGCCGCCGCCGAAGGCTGGCATCCCGGCGTCGTCGGCATCGTGGCGGCCCGGCTTAAGGAAGCCGCGAACCGGCCCTCGGTCGTCATCGGGTTTGAGGGGGACGACGGCAAAGGCTCGGCCCGGTCAGTCCCCGGAGTCGATCTGGGTGCCGCGATCCAGCGGCTTGCAGCCGAAGGCGCGATCCAGAAGGGCGGCGGGCACAAGATGGCTGCCGGCCTCTCCCTCACCCGCGCGCAGCTGGAGCCTGCGATGGCCCGCCTCTCGGACCTTCTGGCCCGCCAGGGATCCGGGTCAAGCGGCCCGCAGGACCTGCGGATCGACAGCCTACTTGCCACCAGCGCCGCCACCGTAGCTCTTGTCGAAGAGATCGAGAACGCAGGCCCCTTCGGCCAGGCCGCCCCCGCCCCGCGCTTCGCCTTTGCGAACGCGTCGGTCACCGGGCGCAGAATCGGCGAAAGCCACCTGAAGCTGACCGTTTCGGATGGCAGTGGCCCAGCCTTGGACGCTATCGCCTTCGGGGCCTTCGACGGCCCGCTTGGCCCGGCGCTGGAAAACCCCGGCCACCACCGCTTTCATCTGGCGGGCAAGCTGGAGCTGAACCACTGGAACGGCCGCACCCGCGTGCAACTGCGCCTTGATGATGCTGCCCCGGCCTAAGGCCTGCATTTTCCTCTTGCAGAACACCGGCACAGATTCTAGACACCGCGCACCGAAAGCGTGGCCCGTTCGTCTATCGGTTAGGACACCTGGTTTTCAACCAGGTAAGAGGGGTTCGACTCCCCTACGGGCTGCCACTTCACCAACATGTCAGCAACACCCGCCCGCCGATCACAACGGCGTGCTTGATTGTTGCCACACTCTCAATAGATTGGCGCAAATTCCTTGCATAGGTGCCTGACCGTGAGCCTTCTGTCCCGATTTGCTGCAATCGCCCTCCTCTCCACCCTACCCTTCTCGGTTCAGGCTGCCAGTTGCAGCGATACCGGCGGCCAGTATGAGGGCTGGAAGGCCGAAATGGCTGCCGAGGCCAAGGCCGAAGGCGTCGGCAAGCGCGGGATCGACGCGCTGATGTCGACCTCTTATTCCAAGGCCACCATCGGGGCCGACAGGAATCAGAAAAGCTTCAAGTACAGCCTGGAAAAGTTTCTGAACGTGCGCGGGGCCGATGCAATTGTCTCACAGGGTCGCAGCCGCAAGGCGAAGAACGCCGATTTCTACGCCAGTCTTGAGGCCGCTTACGGCGTGCCCGCCGGGGTCCTGATCGCGATCCACGGGATGGAGACCGGCTTTGGCGGTTTCATGGGCGACACCAACGTCGTCTCGGCCATCGCCACCCTGACCTATGACTGCCGCCGGTCCGACTTCTTCCGGCCGCACCTTCTTGGCGCGCTGAAGATGGTGGATTCGGGCATGATCTCGATGAAGACCGTCGGCGCCAAACATGGCGAGCTTGGCCACACACAGTTCCTGCCCGGCAACGCCTACAAATACGGCGTCGATGGCAACGGCGACGGGGCGGTTGACCTTTACAACCAGGCCGATGCGCTGGCGACCACCGCCAACTACTTGCGCCAGAAGGGCTGGAAGCCCGGCAAGGGCTATCAGGAAGGCGAGCCGAACTTTGCCGTGATCAAGGAATGGAATGCTGCCAAGGTCTATCAGCAGGCCATCGCCATCATGGGCGCCAAGATCGACGGCTGACGCGCCGAATCCTTGACGCAGCGCCCCGCCCGGCCCCAGCCTGACCGCATCAGCGACAGGAGGAACGGATGCAGTTCAGCGACAAGGACAAACGACTTGGGATGGACCGTCCGATCACCCGGCGGCAGTTCTTCGACGGGGTGGCGGTCGCTGCGGGCAGTGTGGCAGCCTGGTCGATGATGGGCGGTCATGCCGCTGCCTTCACCCCCGCCGACAAC
>JANMGI010000144.1:0-1597 GCA_031374565.1 Paracoccaceae bacterium
GCCGGGCGACAACCTGAAGTTCGTGGTCGAACTGATCGCGCCGATCGCGATGGAAGAGAAGCTCCGCTTCGCCATCCGCGAAGGCGGCCGCACCGTCGGCGCTGGGGTTGTGGCGAAAATCATCGCGTAAAGCGACTTGCAGAAGTGAAGGGTGGGCTGTAATAGCCCGCCCTTCGACCCCGAACTACCGTCTAACGAAACAGAACCTCTTGGGTCGGCGGTCTGTGCCCACGCCAACGTTCTAAAAGGAAGAAACTGATGCCAGGTCAGACCATCCGCATCCGGCTTCGCGCCTTCGATTACCGCGTGCTCGACGCCAGCACCCAGGAAATCGTAAACACCGCGAAGCGTACCGGTGCCACCGTGCGCGGGCCGATCCCGCTGCCGAACAAGATCGAGAAGTTCACGGTTCTCCGTGGTCCGCACATCGACAAGAAGTCGCGCGACCAGTGGGAAATCCGCACGCACAAGCGTCTTCTCGACATCGTCGACCCCACCCCGCAGACCGTGGACGCGCTGATGAAGCTCGACCTCGCTGCCGGCGTGGACGTCGAGATCAAAGTTTAAGGGGGCATGAAACAGATGCGCTCTGGAGTTATTGCAAAGAAGCTGGGCATGACCCGGCTGTTCCTGGCCGATGGCAAGCAGGTTCCGGTGACGGTTCTGCAGCTGGACAGCCTTCAGGTCGTGGCACAGCGCACCGCTGACAAGGATGGCTACACCGCCGTCCAGCTGGGTGCTGGCGTTGCCAAGGCCAAGCGGACCACCGCCGCGCAGCGCGGTCACTTCGCCAAGGCGAACGTGGCCCCGAAGCGCAAGATCGCGGAGTTCCGGGTCACCCCGGATTGCCTGATCGACGTGGGTGCCGAAATCACCGCCGACCACTACCTTGCAGGTCAGTTCGTCGATGTCGCGGGCACCTCGGTCGGTAAGGGTTTCCAAGGCGCGATGAAGCGGCACAACTTCGGCGGGCTTCGCGCCAGCCACGGTGTGTCGGTGTCGCACCGTTCGCACGGGTCCACGGGCCAGTGCCAGGACCCCGGCAAGGTGTTCAAGGGCAAGAAGATGGCCGGTCACATGGGCGCTGTCCGGACGACCACGCAGAATCTTCAGGTCGTCCGTACCGATGCCGACCGTGGCCTCATCATGATCAAGGGCGCTGTCCCCGGGTCGAAGGGTGGCTGGGTCACCGTCAAGGACGCGGTCAAGAAGCCGGAAGCCAAGGACGCCCCGCGTCCGGCCGGTATCCGGTCCGCTCAAGCTCCGGCTGCTGAAGTTGCAGTCGAAGGGGGTGAAGCATGAAACTCGATGTGATCAAGCTGGACGGCGGCAAAGCCGGCTCCATCGACCTGGACGAAGCGCTGTTCGGCCTTGAGCCGCGCGCCGATATCCTGCACCGCGTGGTGCGCTGGCAGCGGGCGAAATCCCAGGCTGGCACCCACTCGACGCTGACCCGCGCCGAGGTGTCGTACTCGACCAAGAAGATCTATCGCCAGAAGGGCACCGGCGGCGCACGCCACGGCTCCAAGAAGGCCCCGATCTTCCGTCACGGTGGTGTTGTCAAAGGCCCGCAGCCGCGCAGCCACGCCCATGACCT
>JANMGI010000147.1:0-7920 GCA_031374565.1 Paracoccaceae bacterium
TGGGGCGATTGCACCACAGGCCAGCCCACCTGCGTCGACGCCCAGCATGGCCAGGAACCGGGCGTCCGCGACAACCTTGAAGTCGACGAGCAGTCCCTCGACCTTGTCACCTTCTACGCCCGCAACCTTGGCGTTCCCGAACGCCGCACCCCCGACGATCCGCAGGTCCTGAAGGGCAAAGAGCTGTTCTACGCCACCGGCTGCCAGTCCTGCCACACGCCCAAATTCGTCACCAACCGCCTTGACGACCAGCCAGAGCAAAGCTTTCAGCTGATCTGGCCCTATAGCGACCTTCTCTTGCACGACATGGGGCCGGGCCTTGCCGACAACCGCCCCGAAGGCCGCGCAACAGGGTCCGAGTGGAAAACCCCGCCGCTTTGGGGCATCGGCTTGACCCAGCAGGTTTCCGGCCATTCGGAATTCCTGCATGATGGTCGCGCCCGCAGCCTGCTGGAAGCCATCCTCTGGCATGGTGGCGAAGCCCAATCCCAGCGCGACATCGTCGCCGCCCTGAAACCCGAGGACCGCGCCGCGCTTCTCGCCTTCGTTGGAAGCCTGTGATGCGCACCCTTCTTGCCCTTCTGATCCTTGCAACCCCCGCAGCCAGCCCTGTCGCCGCTGATACCGCTGACGTCGTGCAGGACCACATCCGCCCCGGCTATGCCGCGTTTGACGACGCTGCCGCCCGGCTTGCGGCGGTCGACAGCTGCGATCCCACCCTTCTGCGCCCGGCCTTTCAGGCGTCCTACGACGCCTGGCTTGCGGTCGAACATCTGCACTTCGGCCCCGCCGAAGCCGAAGGCCGGTCGCTTGCCATCCTGTTCTGGCCCGACCCGAAAGGCATGGGACAGAAGGCGCAGACGGCCCTTCTGACCGGCAATCCCGACGCCTTGACGATGGAAGCGATGGCCCAGCAATCGGTCGCCGCCCGTGGCCTTTCGGGGCTGGAGCGTCTGCTTTATCCTGCCAAGGACCTGCCCGCCGACCCCTGCCCGTTGATCGAGGCCACGGCGAACGATCTGGCCCGCATGGCCGAGGTTCTGGCCAGCGACTGGGGCCCTTACGGCGACAGCCTGCTGACCGCCGGTCAGGCCGGGAATACCACGTTCCTCACCCCGCACGAGGCGACGCAGGCCCTCTTCACCCAGCTTGCGACTGGGCTGGAGTTTGTCGCCGACCGCCGCATCGGACGCCCCTTGGGCACCTTTGACAAGCCGCGCCCGGACCTTGCCGAAGGCTATGCATCAGGCCGGTCCCTGGCCAATATCACCGTCTCGCTGCAAGCCCTGCGCGGTCTGGCCGCTACGCTAAGCCCCGACAGCGCGAAGACACTCGCGGCCTTCGACCATGCCATCGGGCTGGCCCGCGCGCTGAATGACCCCAATCTTGACGGTATTGCCGACCCTCAGGGCTGGCTGAAGCTGGAGATCCTGCAACAGGCCGTCCGCACAACCCGTGATGCCGCCGTTGCCGAACTCGGCCCGGCCCTGGGGGTCGAACTTGGCTTCAACTCGCAGGACGGCGACTGATGCAGCGCCGCGCTTTCCTTGCCAGCCTGGCCGCCGCCTGCGCCCCGCGCATGACCTGGGCCGATGTCGGCGCGCCCGCCTGTCTTGCTGCCGGAAAACGGGGCGAAGACTTCTTCCTGCATGGCCTGTCCGCCACCGGCACCAGCCTCTTTCAGATCGCCCTTCCCGGACGGGGCCATGCCGCTGCTGCCCACCCCGCGCAGGCCGAGGCTGTCGCCTTCGCCCGCCGCCCCGGCACCTTTGCGCTGGTCATCGACTGCGCCACGGGGCGCACACGCCACCGCCTGACCCCGCCCGAAGGACTGCAGTTCAACGGCCACGGTGCCTATTCGGCGGATGGCACACTGCTGATGACCTCGGAAGTCGTCGCCGAAACTGCCGAGGGTCGCATCGGGCTTTGGGACACCACGCGCTACACCCGCCTGACGGACTGGCCGTCGCACGGCATCGGCCCGCATGAGATCAAGCGCCTGCCCGACGGTCGCCTTGCCGTGGCAAATGGCGGGATCAGAACCGACCCGGTTGACCGCACCAAGCTGAACATTCCCGACATGCGGCCCAACCTGACGCTGCTGTCACAGGATGGTGCGCTGCTTGACCAGATCGACTTGCCCGACCTGCACCAGAACTCGATCCGTCATCTGGCCCTGCAAGGCGGGACCATCGCCTTCGCGATGCAGTGGGAAGGCGACCCGTCCGAGCCGGTGCCCCAGCTTGGCCTTTGGACCCCCGGAACTGCGCCCATACTCTGCCCGCCGTCCGACGCCGAGGCCTTCGCGATGCAGGGCTATGCCGGGTCCATCGCTGCAACGACAGACCGCATCCTCATCACCTCACCAAAGGGCGGGGTCGCGATGATCTTTGCCGCCGATGGCAGCCCGGTCGTCACCCACCGCCGCGCTGACCTGTGCGGGGCGGCGACGGTGGCGGATGGCTTTGTCGTGACCGATGGCGGCGGGGCGGTCTGGGCGGCCGATGATGCGGGCCTTTCTCCGCTTGGCACAAATCCGACGCAGTGGGACAATCACCTCGTCGCCCTGACCTGAGGCGCCGCCAGTCACAAGTCGCGTGCCGTCAGGCCGCGTCCAGAAAGGGGCGCAGCAGCGCCATCGGATGCGCCCGCAGCGTCAGGCGCATCGCCACGTAATCCTCGACCACCGCTTCGCCCGTCGTCATCTCGCGGAACCGGACCGCGGGTTCCACGATCCCCTCGCCGTCGATATCGACCGCAAAAAGCGGCAGGGGCGCGCTTTCGGTCAAGGCTGCGGCGGCCCATAGTGCGTCACGCCGCGAAAGGCCAAGTGCTGCGAAGGCATCGGCCTCGGCCAGACGGGCCAGAACCACCGGCCCCACCCCGGCGCGACGCCAGACATCTTCGACCCGGTGATAGCCGTTGCCCCGCGCCCCGGTGATCCAGCGCGCTTCTTCTTCGGCAAGGCCCTTGATCTGCCGGAACCCCAGCCGCAGCGCCAGATCGGGGGGCTGGCCGGGGCGGTTGATCCATTCCATCCGGTTGTCCCAGTGGCTGGCCTGAATGCAGGGCGGCAGCACCGTGACGCCATGCTCCCGCGCGTCCCGCACGATCTGGGCGGGGGCGTAAAAGCCCATCGGCTGGCTGTTCAGCAAAGCGCAGGCGAAGATGCCGGGGTGATGCCGCTTGATCCAGGCGCTGGCATAGACGAGGAGCGCAAAGCTGGCGGCGTGGCTTTCTGGAAAGCCGTAGCTGCCGAACCCCTCGATCTGGGCAAAGCAACGCCGGGCAAAGTCTTCGTCATAGCCCTTGGCCAGCATCCCCCCGATGAAACGGTCGCTGAATTCGCTGACCGACCCGTGCTTCTTGAACGTGGCAAGTGACCGCCGCAGCCGGTCCGCCTCATCGGGGCTGAACCCCGCCCCCACAATGGCGATCTGCATCGCCTGTTCCTGGAACAAGGGCACCCCCAGCGTCTTGCCCAAGACCCTCCCCAACTCGTCCGAGGGGAAGCTGACCTTCTCCTGCCCGTTTCGCCGCCGCAGGAACGGATGCACCATGTCGCCCTGGATCGGCCCAGGCCGGATGATCGCGACCTGAATCACCAGATCGTAAAAGCACTTCGGCTTCATCCGGGGCAGGAAGTTCATCTGCGCCCGGCTTTCCACCTGAAACACGCCCAGACTGTCGGCCCGGCTTAGCATCCGGTAGGTCTCCGGGTCCTCGGGCGGCAGGGTCGCCAAGGTAAACCGCTGGTGGTGGTGCTGGCTGAGAAGATCGAACGCCTTGCGGATGCACGACAGCATCCCCAGCGCCAGAATATCCACCTTCAGGATCTTCAGCGTGTCGATGTCGTCCTTGTCCCAGGGGATGACCGTCCGGTCCTCCATCGTGGCGTTTTCCACCGGGCACAGCTCATCCAGCCGCCCTTCGGTGATGATGAACCCGCCGACGTGCTGCGACAGGTGCCGGGGGAAGCCCTGGATCTCGTCGATCAGCTGCATCGTCTGCACCAGCCGGGCATCGGTCGGGTCCAGCCCGATCTCGCGCAGACGGGTCTCCGTCACCGCGCCCGGCCCGCCCCAGCCCCAGATCTGACTTGCCATCGCCGCCAGAGTGTCCTCGGACAGCCCCATCGCCCGACCCACCTCGCGCACCGCCCGCTTGCCGCGGTAGTGGATCACCGTGGCGCACAGGCCAGCACGGTGCCGCCCATAGCGTTCGTAGATGTGCTGGATCACCTCTTCCCGGCGCTCATGCTCGAAATCCACGTCGATGTCGGGGGGTTCGTTCCGCGCCTCCGAAATGAACCGTTCGAACACCATCGTCCCGATTTCCGGCGAAACCGAGGTCACCCCCAGCGCGTAGCACACCACAGAATTCGCCGCCGATCCCCGCCCCTGGCACAGGATGCCGCGCTTCCTGGCAAAGTCGACGATGTCGTGGACGGTCAGGAAATACGGCTCGTAGCGCAGCTTGGCGATCAGCGCCAGTTCATGCGCCATCTGCGCCCGTGCCCGGTCGGGGGGGCCTTCCGGATAACGCCAGTCCAGCCCCGCCTCGGCCAACCGGGCCAACCTTTGCGAGGCCGTCTCCCCGCCCGAAACCTCGGACGGATACTCATACTGCAACTCATCCAGCGAAAACGCCGCCCGCGCCGCCACTTCCCCCGCCCGATGCACCGCCGCCTCATACCCGGCGAACAGCCGCAGCATCTCGGCCTCGGACCGCAAGCGCCCCTCGTTGTTCGGCAGGGCCTTGCGCCCCAGCTTGTCGATGGGCACCCCCAGCCGGATCGCCGTCAGCACATCCGCCAGCCGCCGCCGCCGCCCGTGGTGCAGGAACGGCAGCGCGGTGGCCACCGTGGGCACCCCCAGCGCCCCCGCAACCCGCCCCAGCCGCTGGAACCGCCCCTGATCCTGCCCGTCATAGCGGGGCGCAAGGGCCAGGCTCACCTGCCCCGGAAACCGCTCTGCCAGCCGCCCCAGATGCACCCGCCACAACCGTGCGTCCATCCCATCGCCCACTGCCGCCAGCGTCAGCCGCTGGTCGGGCGGCAGCACCACCAGCTCCAGCCCCTCGCCCCATTCCATCAGGTCCGCCAGTTCCAGCCGACACTGTCCCTTCACCGCCCGCAACCGGCCCCGGCTCAGAAGCCGCGACAGCCGCGCCCAGGCCGCCCGGTCGCGCGGGAGACACGTCACCTGGAACCCATCCTCCAGCACCACCCGCGCCGCCGGGATCAGCCGCACGCGCGGCCCCCCATCCCGTGCCACTTCCCGCGCCTTGGTATGCGCCCGGACGATCCCCGCGACCGAGTTCACATCGGCCACCGCCACTGCGTCCATCCCCATCTCGGCGGCGCGCAGAATCATCTCCTCGGGGTGCGACGCCCCGGTGAGGAAGGTGAAATTCGTCAGGGCAGAGAGTTCGACGAAGGGCATGCAGGCGACTCGTAGCATGAACAAAGAAGGAACACCCTGCCACGTTCCGGCGCGCCAGACCAGTGGGTCAGACCAGACGCTTCACCGCCGCGGCCACCGCTTCCGCGATCCCCGGCAAAGCCTCGGGCCGCAGGTCCGGCGCTTCGACCTCGGACAGGAAACCCGCCATCCGGTCGCGATGCTTGCCATAGCGCGGGTCGTAATGCCGCTCCATCAGCCCATCCGCCAAGGCCGCGAACGACCCCGCCGCAGCCAGCCCCAGCCAATCTTCGATCACCTCGGCGGCATGCGAGGGCCGCAGCATTCCCACCGTCGCCGCCAACCGCCCGGCATCCGAAGTCAGGTCGGCATAAGCCCGCGCCAGATACTCTGCCCGCACCGCCCGTGGGGCTGCAATCGCCACCCTCGGGGCTGCAATCATCGCCTTCCAGATTTCCGGCGGCAGACGGCAATTGCCGATTTTCGAACTTTCCGCCTCAACCACCACGGGCCGCGACGGGTCCAGACCGGCCAAAGCCGCCGCCAGCGCCCCCTCGAACGCTTTCTGCGACGGCTGCGGTCCCACGGCCCCAAAGAGCGACCCGCGATGCCGCGCGATGCCTTCCAGGTCGATCACCTGCACCCCAAAGCCCGGCAGCAGGTTCAGCACCTCGGTCTTGGCCGACCCGGTATTGCCGTCCAGCACCACCACCGGCGCGCGGACGGGTGTGTCGTAGACCGCCTGCACCACCAGCGCCCGCCAGGCCTTGTAGCCGCCCGCCAGGGTCTCCACCCGCCAGCCGATCTGCGACAGGATCGTCGCGAACGACCCCGACCTTTGCCCACCCCGCCAGCAATAGACCAAGGGACGCCAGCCGCCCGGTTTTTCCGCCAACGGCCCCTGCAAATGCAGCGACGCATTCTTCGCCACCAACGCCGCGCCGATCTTGCGGGCCGAAAACGGGCTGACCTGCTTGTAGATCGTCCCCACCCGCGCCCGTTCTTCGTCGTCCAGCACGGGAAGCGAGATCGCACCCGGCAGATGATCCTCGGCAAATTCGACAGGCGCGCGCGCATCGATGATGTCATCAAAGCCGTGTGTCGCCAGATCGGCAAGTGAGGTCAGGGTGATTGCCATCACGAAACTCTTACCGGCCCCGGCGGAAAGGTGCCAGCCCGGTAAAATCGGCAGAAATCCCCACTCGCAAACTGGCGGTTAACAGGGCATGATTCGTCCATGCGCAGTTTCATTCTGACCCTCTCGCTTGCCCTCGCCGCCCCAGCCTTTGCGGGGTCGGAACCGTCGCGCCTTACCTCCGCTGCGCGGGACCAGGTCGGCGTGACCGTGACCTACGATCCGGCTTATGTGCAGTTGGCCTTTCCCGGCGGTGACATCCCGCGCGACCGGGGGGTGTGCACCGACGTGGTGATCCGCGCCCTGCGTGATGGCTGGGGGATCGACCTGCAACTTGCCGTCAACACCGACATGAAGGCCGACTTCACCGCCTATCCGGCGTTCTGGGGCCTTGACCACCCGGACCGCAACATCGACCACCGCCGCGTGCCGAACCTGCAAACGCTTCTCGCCCGTATTGGCGCCGACGTGGCGCTGACCGAAGACCCCGCGCCCTATCTGCCCGGCGACATCGTCACGTGGATGCTGCCCGGCAACCTGCCGCATATCGGCATCGTCTCGGACCAGCGCGCCAAGGACGGCACCCCGCTGATCCTGCACAACATCGGCGCTGGGGCGAAGGAAGAAGACATCCTCTTCGCCTACCCGATGACCGGCCACTACCGCATCGGCGCAGATCAGGCCGAAAAGCTGAAAGCGCTGATGTAGGTCGGGGTTCACCCCGACTTCCCCTGATCCCAAATTAGAAAGGGGGCCACCGGCCCCCAATACTCGCTACATATGCCGCCCGCTGACTATGCGGGCATCAACACGGTGTCGATCACGTGGATCACGCCATTCGAGGTGTCGAGGTCGGCCGCGCTGACGTTCGCCCCGCCAACATGAACGGACCCGTCCTTGCCGGTGACGGTGACTTTCTCACCCCCCAAAGTGGCGATCTCGGCGCTTTTGTCGGTGAATTCCGCCGCCATGTGTTTGCCCGACACGACATGCAGCTTCAGTATGGCCACCAGCTTGTCTTTGTTGGCCGGAAGAACCAGGTCTTCAACCGTGCCCGCGGGCAACTTGGCAAAGGCATCGTTTGAAGGCGCGAAAACCGTGAAGGGTCCGGTGCCGCCAAGAGCAGAGGTCAGGTCGGCCGCAGTAAGCGCGGTCACAAGGGTCGAGAATGCCGGGTTTCCGGCAGCCGTTTCAACAATGTTCATGAAAGTCCTTTTGTGCGAACGGATGGTTCGCTGAAATTGATATGGGGCGGGTCCACCTGAATGCGAACAGCCAGCCGACGATTGTTGGGATCAAGGCGGCGATAGGCGCGATCCAGCCTGCTCCATCCGTTTTCCTGCGCGCTCCACGGCTGTCACG
>JANMGI010000161.1:0-3275 GCA_031374565.1 Paracoccaceae bacterium
CAGACCAGGATCGCGCCGTCCATCTGGGCGGCACCGGTGATCATGTTCTTCACATAGTCGGCGTGGCCGGGGCAGTCGACGTGGGCGTAGTGACGCGCCTCGGTCTCATACTCCACGTGTGCGGTCGAGATCGTGATCCCACGAGCCCGCTCTTCCGGCGCGCCGTCGATCTGGTCATAAGCGCGGAATTCGCCGAAATACTTCGTGATCGCCGCCGTCAGCGTCGTCTTGCCGTGGTCAACGTGGCCAATCGTGCCAATGTTGACGTGCGGTTTGTTCCGTTCAAACTTTGCCTTGCCCATCAGGGTCTCTCCTCGTTCGGGTATCGGTGACGGTGGGGTGAAACCCCACCCTACGGGGTGGTAGGGCGGGCTTCAGCCCGCCGCACCGTCATGCGTATTTCTTCTGGATTTCCAGGCTCAGGTTTTCCGGAACCGTGTCGTAATGGTCGAACTCCATCGAGAACACGGCGCGGCCCGAGGTCATGGACCGCAGCTGGTTGATGTAGCCGAACATGTTCGCCAGAGGGACCATGGAAGCGATGACGTTCGCGTTGCCGCGGCTGTCCTGGCCGTTGATCATGCCCCGACGCGAGGTCAGGTCGCCGATGACGCCGCCGGTGTATTCTTCCGGGGTGACGACTTCGACCTTCATGATCGGCTCCAGCAGTTTCGCGCCGGCCTTTTTCAGACCGTCACGCATTGCCGCACGGGCCGCGATCTCGAACGCCAGAACGCTGGAGTCAACATCGTGGAACGCGCCGTCGATCAGCGTCACCTTGAAGTCGATCACCGGGAAGCCCGCCAGCGGACCCGAGTCCATCACCGACTTGATGCCCTTTTCGACGCCGGGGATGTATTCCTTCGGCACCGCACCACCAACAACTTTCGACTCGAAGGAATAGCCGACGCCAGGCTCGGTCGGAGTGATGACCAGCTTGACGCGCGCGAACTGGCCGGTACCACCGGTCTGCTTCTTGTGCGTGTAGTCGATCTCGTGCTCGCGGCTGATCGTTTCGCGGTAAGCCACCTGCGGGGCGCCGATGTTCGCCTCGACCTTGAACTCGCGACGCATGCGGTCAACGAGGATGTCGAGGTGAAGTTCGCCCATGCCCCGCATGATGGTCTGACCAGATTCCTGATCAGTTTCCACGCGGAACGACGGGTCTTCGGCGGCCAGACGGGCCAAAGCGATGCCCATCTTTTCCTGGTCGGCCTTGGTCTTCGGTTCAACCGCGATCTCGATCACCGGCGTCGGGAAGGTCATGGTTTCCAGAACAACAGGCTGCGCCGGATCACAAAGCGTATCGCCGGTCGTGGTTTCCTTCAGACCGCCAAGCGCGATGATGTCACCGGCGAAGGCTTCGGAAATTTCCTCACGGTCGATGGCGTGCATCATCATCATGCGGCCAACGCGCTCTTTGCGCTGTTTGGTCGCGTTCAGCATCGCGTCACCCTTGACCAGCTTTCCCGAATAGATCCGGGTGAAAGTCAGGGAGCCGACGAAGGGGTCGTTCATGATCTTGAACGCCAGACCCGAGAAGGGTTGGGCATCATCGGCCGACCGCGCAATGTTGCGGGTTTCCGTCTCGTCACCCGGAGCAAAGCCTTCGTAGGCCGGCACGTCCAAGGGCGAGGGCAGATAGTCGATGACGGCGTTCAGAAGTGGCTGCACGCCCTTGTTCTTGAAGGCCGAGCCCGCGAAAACCGGGATGAAGTCGATGGCGAGCGTTGCCTTGCGGATCAGCGCACGCAGAGTGTCGGCGTCGGGTTCGTTGCCCTCAAGGTAGGCTTCCATCGCTGAGTCGTCCTGACCCACAGCGGTTTCCACCAGGTTCATGCGCCATTCGTCAGCTTCGGCTTTAAGGCTGTCGCGGATCGGCTGACGCACCCAGGATGCGCCCAGATCTTCGCCCTCGTAGACCCATTCTTCCATGGTCACGAGGTCGATGATGCCTTCCAGCTTGTCTTCCGCGCCGATCGGCAGAGCCACCGGCACGGCATTCGCGCCGGTCCGGTCCTTGATCATGCGGACGCATTTGAAGAAGTCCGCGCCGGTCTTGTCCATCTTGTTGACGAACACGATCCGTGGAACCTTGTAGCGGTCAGCCTGACGCCAGACGGTTTCCGTCTGCGGTTCCACACCGGCGTTGCCGTCGAGGAGAACGACAGCACCGTCAAGCACGGCCAGTGACCGTTCGACTTCGATAGTAAAGTCGACGTGGCCGGGGGTGTCGATGATGTTGAAGCGGAACTTGTCGGCGCGAGCATGCTCCAGGCCCGGATCAATCGTCCGTTCCCAGAATGTGGTCGTCGCAGCCGAGGTGATGGTGATCCCGCGTTCCTGCTCCTGCTCCATCCAGTCCATTGTCGCGGCGCCGTCATGGACTTCGCCGATCTTGTGGGACTTGCCGGTGTAGTAAAGGATACGCTCGGTCGTCGTGGTCTTGCCCGCGTCGATGTGGGCAATGATCCCGAAATTGCGGTAGCGGGTCAGCGGATATTCGCGTGCCATGATGACCCCTTACCAGCGGTAGTGGCTGAACGCTTTGTTTGCGTCGGCCATCTTGTGGGTATCTTCGCGCTTTTTCACGGCGGTGCCGCGGTTCTGCACGGCGTCGGACAGCTCGGCGGCCAGACGCTCTTCCATGGTGTTTTCGTTGCGCTTGCGGGCAGCGATGATCAGCCAGCGGATTGCCAGGGCTTCGCGACGCTCGATGCGGACTTCGACGGGAACCTGATAGGTTGCACCGCCGACGCGGCGCGAACGCACCTCGACCGAGGGCTTCACGTTGTCGAGCGCTTCGTGGAAAGCTTCGACAGCGGGACGCTTCAGACGGGTCTGCACCCGCTCAAGCGCGCCATAGACGATGGTCTCGGCGACAGACTTCTTGCCGTCGAGCATCAGGTTGTTCATGAACTTGGTGACCACCCGGTCGCCATACTTGGCATCGGGCAGGATATCGCGCTTTTCAGCGGCGTGACGACGGGACATGTTCTATCTCCTCACTTCGGACGCTTGGCGCCGTATTTCGAACGACGCTGACGACGTTCTTTGACGCCCTGGGTATCCAGAACGCCGCGGAGGATGTGGTAGCGCACACCCGGAAGGTCTTTGATACGACCGCCGCGGATCAGGACGACCGAGTGTTCCTGAAGGTTGTGCTTTTCACCGGGAATGTAGCAGATGACCTCGAAGCTGTTGGTCAGACGCACCTTGGCGACTTTCCGCATGGCCGAGTTCGGCTTTTTCGGGGTGGTGGTGTAGACGCGGGT
>JANMGI010000175.1:0-1599 GCA_031374565.1 Paracoccaceae bacterium
CTTTGCGATGGCCTGCGCCACAAGGTTCGCCTCGGTCGTGCCGCCCAGAAGCAGGATGCGTGTCATGGCTGACCCTTGGTTGACGATCATCGGACTGGGCGAGGATGGACTGGCAGGCCTGACGCCCGCAAGCCATGCCGATCTCGCCGCCGCGAAAGTCATCTTTGGCGGCCCCCGGCATCTGGACCTGATCGGAGCGGGGGACAAGGGGCAGACTTGGCCCGTGCCCTTCGACCCGACACCTGTTCTCGCGTATCGCGGTACGCCCACCGTGGTCCTTGCTTCGGGCGATCCGTTCTGGTTCGGCGCGGGCGGCAGCCTGATGGCGCATCTTTCCCCCGATGAGTGGGTGTCGCATCCCGCACCTTCGATGTTCCAGCTGGCCGCGAACCGGCTTGGCTGGCGGCTTGAGACTGTCCTGACCCTTGGCCTGCACGCCGCACCCTTTTCGCGCTTGCGTCCGCTGCTGGGAAAAGGTGTCCGCGCGATCTGCACGGTCCGCGACGGGGCCTCTGTCACCGAGCTTGCCCGCTGGCTGGCCGACAATGGCCACCCCGGCGCAAAGCTGACGATCCTGGAACGCCTCGGTGGCCCGCAGGAACGCATCCGCGAGAGGCTAGGCGAGGTTCCGAAAGACATCGCCGCCCCGGTCGCCGTCGCCATCGAGGCCACCGATCCCAGCCTGCCCCAAGCCTCGGGCCTGCCAGACGACCTCTTCCAGCACGATGGCCAGATCACCAAACGCCCCGTCCGCGCGCTGACCCTGTCCGCGCTTGCGCCAAGGCACGGTGAGACGCTCTGGGACATCGGCGCAGGCTCCGGCTCGATCGGCATCGAGTGGCTTCTGGCCGGTGGGGGGACCGTGGAAGCGCTGGAAGTCGACCCCACCCGCGCCGCCCGTGCGCGGGCGAATGTGGAAAGCTTCGGCCTGACCCACCGGCACCACCTGCACGAGGCCCGCGCGCCGGACGGGCTGGCCGAGCTGCCTGCGCCGGATGCCGTCTTCATCGGCGGCGGCGCAAGCGATACCTTGCTGACCCGACTGTGGGACCTGATCCTGCCCGGCACGCGGCTGGTCCTGAACGCCGTGACGCTAGAGACTGAGGCGCTGGTTCTGGACTGGTCCACACGCCACGGCGGGACGCTGCTGAAGATCGACCTGTCAGAACCCGTCGCTATCGGCAAGAAGCGTGGCTGGCGCGCGGCATTGCCGATCCTGCAATGGAGCGTGGTCCGATGATCGTAGCCGGGTTCGGGTTTCGGTCGGAAACCACCCTTGCCGCGCTGCAGGATGCCTTGGCGCAAACTGAAGGGCGCAACGTGACCCATCTTGCAACGCTTGTAGCCAAGGCGCCCTTGCTTGCTCAGCTTGGCCAAGCCTTGGGCCTTCCCGTCATCGCCCTGCCGCCCGAGATGCTGCGGGGCCAGCCCGTCCTGACCCAGTCCGACCGCGTGCAGGCCCTGCACGGCACCGGCTCGGTCGCCGAAGCAGCCGCGCTTGCGGCAGCGGGGCCAGGCGCAAGGCTGCTTGGTCCCCGCGTCATTTCTTCTGACGGCAGCGCCACCGCGGCGCTCGCGGAAAGGATCACTCCATGACCG
>JANMGI010000444.1:0-11697 GCA_031374565.1 Paracoccaceae bacterium
CGCCGCCACCTCCCGGACCGGACCAAGCGCCGCAGAGTCGGGGGCGTTCATCGCGTAATAGTTGGCCAGAACCCAACCCACGACCGCAAAGCTTAAAGCGGCCATCAACTTGGCACCAGTCGGCATGGCTGTTGGCATTCGAATGTCCTCAGCTTGGACGCGTCACCGTGATCTGCGTCACGTCGCAGTTTCCACCCTGAAACGCCCCCGCGCAAGAGGCGAGGTAGAAGTCCCACATCCGCTTGAAACGGTCGTCAAACCCCATCCGCCGGATTTCGATCCAGCGGTCGTTGAAAAGCTCATGCCAGCGTCGCAGGGTCAGGCTGTAGCTTTCGCCGAACTCGATCGACCCAAGGACCCGCAACCCCGCCTGCTCGACCTCGGCCCGAAGCACCGACGGAGCAGGCAACATGCCGCCCGGAAATATGTATTTCTGAATGAAATCCACGCCCTTGCGGTACATGTGCCAGCGCGCATCTGCCACCGTGATGATCTGCAATGTCGCATTGCGTCCGGGTTTCAGCCGGTCGCGCAGCGCACCGAAATAGACCGGCCAGTAGCGTTCGCCCACCGCTTCGAACATCTCGATGCTGGCAATGCCGTCGTAGGTGCCGCGCTCGTCGCGGTAATCCTGCAACTTGATCTCCACCAGATCCGACAGCCCCGCCTTCGCAATCCGCGCGACCGCAAAGTCGTGCTGCGCCTGGCTGATCGTCAGCCCGGTCACCCGCAACCCCCGCTCCTTCGCCGCATATTCGGCAAAACCGCCCCAGCCGCAGCCGATCTCCAACACATGTTCTCCGGCCTTCGCGCCCATCTGGTCGACCATGCTGGCGTATTTCCGGGTCTGCGCCGTCTCAAGGCTTTCCTGGCCGGTCTCGAAGATCGCCGAGGAGTAGGTCATCGTCTCGTCCAGCCACAGCCGGTAGAACTCGTTCCCCAGATCGTAATGGTACGATATGTTCTTCTTCGCCTGCCGTTTCGAATTGCCCTGCAACCAGAACCGCAGCCGCTCATAGGCGCGCACCAGCTTCAGGCCGGGATAGGCGTCGCCGACGATGTTGTTCGCGGGCAGCTGGATCAGGTCCAGAAACGCCTGCAAATCCGGCGTCGTCCACCAACCATCCAGATAGGCGTCGCAAAAGCCCAGGTCACCTTCGCGCACCAAACGCGCAAAAAGGTCCGGGTTCACCACGCGCAGTTCGGCGGAAATGCCCTTGGCCTTCCCCTCGACCCGGAAATGTCGCCCATCGGGCAACACAAAGTCCAGCCGGCCTTCGCCCAGCCGTTTTGCCGTCTCGAAGGCCGTCGCAAAATAGCGTGGCAGGCCCGCCTGCCCCTTCACTGTCGTCAGCACGTCCAAAGCCCCACCCCCAGGGTCAGTCTTACCAGGTACAGTTTCACCATACGCGATGCGTTGCTCAAGCATTTCGTGCCCCATATGCCGCAAGGGCACGTGCCCTGCCTTCTGCAAGATCGATGATAGGCCCCGGATAGGCCTGGCCGGGGTCCAGCTTCCACGACCGAGGTACCGCTTCGAAAAAGCGCATCGCCTCCTCTCCCGGCGTCTTGGACATCTCGGACAGGAACCGGCGCCGATAGCGCCCATCACCGTCGAACTTTTCGGCCTGCCCCGCCGGGTTGAACACCCGGAAATAGGGGGCCGCGTCCGGACCGGACCCCGCCACCCATTGCCAGCCCATCGCATTGGCTGCTGGGTCCCAGTCGGTCAGGCAGTCGGCGAACCAGTCAAGGCCCAGCTTCCAATGCGTCAGCAGGTGCTTGGTCAGATAGCTGCCGACTATCATCCGCGCCCGGTTGTGCATGGTGCCCGTGACATACATCTCGCGCATCGCCGCATCGACAAAGGGCTCGCCCGTCATCCCCCGCCGCCAGCGCTCTGCGTCGGCAGTCTCGCCCTGCCAGGGGAAGCTGTCCCACTCCGGCTTCCAGTTAGCGCTGGTGATCTGCGGCGTGTGGTGCATCAGGTGATAACTGAACTCGCGCCAGGCCAGTTCCCGCAGGAAGCTCTCAGCCCCAGCCTTGCCCTCGTCGCGCGCCCGCAGGCCCTCGTGCCAGACCTCACGGATGCCGATCTCGCCGTAGGTCAGGTTCTCCGACAGCCGCGAGGTCCCCTCGACCCCCGGAAAATCCCGCATCTCGCTGTACCGCGCAACCGGCCCGTCGAGAAAAACCCCCAGCTTTTTCCGCGCCGCCGCTTCGCCGACCGACTGATACCGCAGCACCACCGCGGCCCCCCGGTTCATCGCAGCACCAAGGTTCCAATCCTCCAGCCGCTCGCTTGGCAACTCGACCTTCACCCCCAGCAACTGTGCCGGCGCCGCCGCAGGCGACACCACCGGCAAACCCCGCGTCGCTTTCCAGTACGGAGTGAACACCCGGTAAAATCCGCCCTGCCCGGTCTCGACTTCCCAGGGCTCATGCAGAAGATGCCCGGCGAAACTGCGCGCTTCGACACCGTCCGCCTTCAACGCCGCCTTGACGCCGGTGTCCCGCGCCACGCTTGCCGGATCGTAAAGCCGCGACCACCAGACCCCGCCCGCGCCGGTCTCTGACACCAACTCGCGCAGCACCTCAAGTGCCGGCCCCTGCCGCAGCACCAGCCGCCCGCCCAAAGCCGCCAGCGTTTTTTCAAACGCCGCCACGGACAACCCCAGCCGCCACTTCGCCGCAGCACCCAGGGCCTCGGTCTCCGGGTCGAGAATAAACAAAAGCACCAGCGGTCGGCCCAAAGCCACTGCAGCCGCAAGCATCGGCTGGTCCCCCGACCGCAGATCGCGGCGGAACCACAAAATCAAAGGTGTCTCGATCATTCCCCAGCCTTATCCCACGTTGTCATTACGCACCCGCTTCAGGATCGGATCACTCCAACCCTTTCACCTGGCACAAATATCCTCGGGGGGTTCGGGGGGCGAAGCGCCCCCGATCACCGTCCCTTGCGCGCTTTTCGCGCAAGGGACAGACGCAAAGGCTCGCGCGCCAGCGCTCCGTTAAACTGGCCTCACAGCACCTGGTCCAGCGCCGCGATCAGTTGGGCCACCTCGTCGGCGCTGGTGTAATGCACCGCCGACATCCGCAGCACACCCTTGTCCCGGTCGATCCCCATCGCCTCCAAGGGCCGCACCGCGTAGAAATCGCCCGCCCAAGCTGCGATCCCGTTCCGACCCAGCTCCTCCGACACCGGCTCCGCCACCCGGTCCAGTTCCACCGCCACCGTCGGTGCCCGCCGGGCAGCGTCGCGCGGTCCCAGCAACCGCACGTCGTTCCGCTGGCCCAGATAGTCCAGCAAGGGTTGGATCACCGCCACCTCCTGGGCCCGCATCAGGTCATGCACCCCGCGGTTCCGCGCCGCCGGATTACCGCCGATCCCATGCCGCGCCGCAAGTGCATCCACGTAATCCGCCATCCCCGCGCAAGCCGCGATCTGCGCATGGTCCGGCCCGGCAGGCGTATGCCGCTTGTAAAGCGTGCCATGATTGAAGTAATGCGCCTGCCCCGGCAGCTCCATCCCGAACGCCTCGCGCAGCACCATGATCCCCTGATGCGGACCAAAGGTCTTGTAGGCGGAAAACAGATACACATCGCAGCCCAAGGCCGCCACATCCGGGAACCCGTGCGGCGCATAGCTGACCCCGTCCACCACCGTCCGCGCCCCGGCAGCCTTCGCCATCGAACAAATGGCCGCCACGTCGTTGATCTCGGCGATCACATTGGAACAATGCGGGAAGCAGACCAGCTTCACCTTGCCATCCGCCAAAAGCGAATCCAGCGTCTCAAGATCCAGCGATCCCGTCGCGCGGTCCAGTTTCCACTCCCGGATCTCGATCCCCGCCTCGGCCAGCCGCCGCCAGACGCCCGAGTTCGCCTCGTGGTCCTGGTTCGTCACCACAACCGCGCCGCCCGTTCCGCCCAGCCAGGTCCGCACCGCCTGCGCCAGCACATAAGTGTTGGCGCTGGTCGATGGCCCGAAGGATACCTCCTCGCGCGCCACTCCCATCAGGGCGGCCAGCCGGGTCCGCGCTTCGTCCATCTCGTCGCCACCCGCCTGCGCCCCCGGATAGGGGCCATAGGGCTGCACCTTGCGGTCGCGGTAGAACCGGGTCAGCCGGTCAATCACCTGCACACAAGGGAAACTCCCGCCCGCGTTCTCGAAGAACGCATGCGACGACAGCACCGGCGACGAAAACGCCGGAAACTGGGAACGGACGAAGTCAAGATCAAGCGCCATCAGCGGCTCCTCTGTTCGGGCCGCGGTTGCCGGATACCCACGCGAAAGGCGGGAAATCCCGGTCCGCGGCAGGTCTTCCAGCCAGACCCCCGGATGTCTCTCCGGCGGCCAGAGCCGGGGGCACCCCGGCGTCGCCTCAAGACCTAACGCCCTTGTGAGTGGCTCGCAACCCCGTCACAGCGCGCGCCCTCGCATCAACCGGCGCGGATTGTGGCAACCTGACGCATGGTCACCTGAATTTGTGCCGCTTTGAGCAGCATGTCCGGCAGAATACCGCAAATTCCCCTTGTCCTTTTGCGCGGACCCTACCACGTTCACTGACGTCAAGACCGGTCGAGGGGGCCGCGTCTTCACCCATAGAACTTGAACATCCGGCGGCCCTTCGTGCCGACCGCCTGTCACGCAGAGGAGCACTCATGTCCCGCATGTCCCTATCCATCGTCAGCGCCGCATCCGTTCTGGCACTGTCCGTCGCCGCCCATGCGGCCGATCCCGATTACACCGTCCTTGACTGGGCCGGCTGGGAGATCGACGGAATGCTGCAACCCTATGTAGACAAGAACGGCCAGAAACCGTCCTACGTCTTCTTCGCCGACGATGACGAGGCGTTCCAGAAGGTCTCGTCCGGCTTCAAGGCCGATGTCGTCCACCCCTGCGCCGCAGCCGTCCCCCGCTACATCGACGCCGGCCTGATCGAGCCTTGGGATACCTCGAAAATCCCCGAATTCGCCAATATTCCCGCGCGGATGGTGGCACCTTTCACCAATGATCAGGGCGTCTGGTTCATTCCGACCGACTACGCCTACACCGCCATCGCCTACAACGCCGAGACGGTGCCTGCCGAAGACGTGGCCTCGGTCCAGGTCTTCGCCTCCGACAAATACGCCGGCCGCATCTCGCTCCCAGACAACACCGATGACGTCTGGTCGCTGGCGTTCATGGCCACCGGCGTCACCTCATGGGACAACGTGACGGATGAGCAATTCACTGCAGCCGCTGACTGGCTCCGCAAGGTCCACCCCAACGTCCGCGCCTACTGGTCCGATCCTTCGGAACTGTCGCAGCTGATGGCCTCGGGTGAGGTTCAGGTCGCCTGGTCCTGGAACGACCCCGTCGCGATCCTGAAAGCCGAGAACTTTCCGGTTGGTTTCAACCGTGCCGCCGCCGAAGGCGCCGCGACCTGGTACTGCGGCTTTGTCAACCTGAAGGACGCCCCCGGCGTCGAAGACAAGGCCTACGACCACATCAACTCGCTCTTGGCCCATACCTCGGCCCAGCCGCTTCTGGATGCCATCGGCTATGCCCTGGCGAACGACGCCGCCATGGCCGAGATTTCGCCCGATGCCCTGAAAGCCGCCTATGTCGACCCGATCACCACAACGCTCTTCGTGCAGTCACCGCCCTCCACCGAACTCCGCGACCGCATGATCGAGGAATTCGAGATGATCAAGTCGGGCTTCTGATCTCGTCCCTGTGACCGAACGCCCGCAGCCCCGCGCTGCGGGCGTTCTTCTGTCCAGCAAGGTCTTACTGGCCGCGCAGCTTGCCGATCAGGAACACCAGCATATAGGCCTCCACCGCTGCCAGCGTCGTCAGGGTAAGGGTGTTCGCATCCGGCCCGCCGTTCAGCATCAGCCCCACGACCACATCCCCAAGTTCGATGAAGATCCGCGTGGCCAGCATCAAGGCCAGCAGCGCCGCGCTGTTCAGGAGGAGGGCGATGACGATCCCCAGCACAGACCCCAAAATCCGGACCGACGTGCTGTAAAGCCCGAATTTGTCTGAAAAGTCCTCTATCGCCACGCCGGGGAAAAAGCTGCCCGGCCGGGCGGCGTAGACCCAGGCGAAAAAGCATCCTGCAGCCACCAGGATCCACCCGAACACCATTGCGCGGGTGGGAATTGGGATGTTCAGTCGCAAGGCTTGGGTCATGGTGCACTCCTATGCTTTTCCAGACACCAGCCTCGGTAATCCGGTCTCTCCCGCATCTGCCGCTTGCACGACCCCCGCGCAAATGAAATATCTTGGGCAGCAGTATGCATCAGATGAATGAAAGCTGACCTCAACCTTCTCGTTGTGCTCGACGCCGTCCTGCGGCATCGGTCCGTCTCGAAAGCCGCGACCGACCTTGCGCTTAGCCAACCTGCCGTCAGCCATGCGCTGAACCGGCTGCGCGCGCAGTTGCAGGACCCTCTGGTCCTGCGCGGACAAGGCGGCCTGGTCCCGACGCCCCGGGCGCTTGCGCTTGCTCCGACGCTGGGCGCGCTGGTGGCTTCGGCCAAAGGGATGATGCAGCCCGACCGTTTTGATCCGGCGACCAGCAACGCCACGCTCCGGATCGCTGCCAGCGACTATGCCTTGTGTGCGCTCCTTCCGCGCCTCCTTCAGGCCTTGGCTCCCCTGGCCCCAGACTTGCGACTGACGGCTGAACCAGCCGGGTCTGCAACGCTGGACAGGTTGAAGGAAGGCTCCGTCGATCTGTCGTTCTGGGGCACCACCCCGCCGCAAGCGCCGTATCACCACCTGCCGCTTTTTCAGGAACACTACCTTGGCGTCGCGCACCGGGGGCACCCGGTGCTGGCCACCTACGGCACCAGCGTCACTCTTGAGGCTTTCCTCGCCGCACGCCACGCCGTCGTCTCCCTCGGCGACCCCGGCCTGAACGAGATCGACCTGGCCCTCGCCCGGCTGGGGGCCAAGCGTCGGATCGCCGTCGCGACGCCCAGCTTTTCAGGCAATCTTGCAGCGGTCCGCTGCACGGATCTCGTGGCAAGCCTCCCCTCGCGCCTGTGCGACCACCTGCCCGACGATCTTGTGGCCTTCCCCCTGCCCTTCCCGGTCCCGCCTTACGCTTACGGCATTGTCTGGCACCACCGCACCCAAAACGACACCACCCAGACCTGGCTTCGCGACCGCATGATCGAGGAATTCGAGATGATCAGGTCGGGGTGCTGATCCGCGACCTGTTGGATGCTGGAACGCCCGGGGGAAACCTCGGGCGTTTTGCTAGCAAAATGCGGCGATCATTCTTCGATTGCGTGGATTGCGTTCAGCAAAAAGTCCCTTGCAGGTCCGGCAATATTGAAAGGTGGTTTCATGATCTTTAAGGGATCATAAACCGCATTTTCGTGGCGAAGTGTCCTGACAATCGTTACGGCTTGGTCAAGACGACCAGCGGCCGCCAGAACAATCGCTCCCGTGATCTGCATTTGCGGATAAGACTCGCTCTTCTTAACCGCCTTTGTCGCCCAAAACGCGGCTTCGTCGAATGCGCGCGCCTGGAGATGCGCGACGGCGCGATCTATGTGAACAGAATCGATGAACGGATTGATCGGGCTTAGCACTTCCGCCCGCGCAAGATCGGCGAAGGCGGCCTGAGGGTCGTTATACATCGAGTTGTAAAACCCGATCTCCGCAAATCCTTCGGCAAAACTTGGACTAAGTTCGACCGACTTCCGGGCATGGGCCAGTGCAATATCCGGCGCGCCGTTCGACCAACGCGCATGCGCGTAAGCAAACTGCGCAGACGGTGCCGCCTCGTCCAGTCGCATCGCTATTTCCGCTGTACGCCGCGCAGCCGCCGCTTCAGCCTTTCCATCCTTGCAAAAATGGGTCCGCGACAAACAGGCCTGACATTCGGACAACGCAGCAAAGGCCCTGACGAACCCCGGATCAAGCTCAGTCGCTCGTGTCAGATAGGCCCGGGCCCGCATCAGCGTCGGCTCGCTGTAGACGCCGAAAGCCTCCAGCCCGCGATGAAAGGCCTGCCATGCCGTCAGCGACTGGTCTGGCACAAACCTAGCACGATTGCGCTCGGTCTTTGCGATCTGGGACAGGACCGAAACAATGATCCGGTCGACCAACGCCCCGACCAGAGTCAGCAGTCCTTCGCGCTTGACCCAAATCTCGTCGGTCCAAAGGATCGTGCCTGTATCCGTCCGGACTAAGTCGGTCCGCACCAGGAACCCTTCGCCATGCGGGTCGACCGAACCTGCGACCACATAATCCACGCCCAACCTGATGCCAGCCTGCAGCGGATCAGCAGTGAAGTCGCGCAACGCAAAAGTACTGCCTCGCGCTATAACATCGAAACTCCGCAACCTAGCCAGTTGGCTGATTACATCGTTGATCACACCATCAAACCAAGTCCGGTCCTGCACAGAAACTGACGGCCCGACATCAAGTGGCATGACTGCGATGCTACCCGGTTTCAAGACAGCAACTGCTGGCCGCTCCGCCCTCGAAGCCCTGGATCCGCCTTCCGCAAACCTCCCTTCGCCGATGTGGTGATCAAAGAAATACCCACGGCGCGGCACGGTCTTTACAAGACCCGGCCCCGCGTCGCCCAGCGCGCTCCGAAGTGCATGAATACACTGAGCAAGCGAATCTTCGGTCACGGTCACATCCGGCCAGACCGCATCCAACAACTCCGCTTTCGACAGGACTCGCCCCGAGTTTTGCACCATATATGCCAAAAGCGCGAACGCCTTTGGGCGAAGCTGCACGTCGCCGGTCGTTCCCCACAATCGCCCTTGTCGCAGGTCAAGCGTGAACCCGGCAAACCGGAATTCCCTCGCCTCGGTGAAACGCAGCTCGTTCGCTGGCACTGTGATAGCCCTCGCCCTGACTTAGGGCAAAGCCTACGGATGTCCGCGAGCCGTTGGCAAGCTTTTCAGTGAAGTCCGCTTTCCCCTCCCCTTACTCCTGCGCCAGCGCTATTGCCGACACGATCCGCTTCACCGGCAAACGCGCTGCCGCGTTCAGGCCGACCAGGATCGTCGCGTCCTTCGCCTGATACAGGCACAGGCACCGCCCCTCGTCCGGCAGGAACGTGCTGCCAAGGTAGTGCACCAGATCGCCCTCATCCCGCATCCGCGCCACCTGCCGCATGCTGGCCGCGACCAGCCCGTGCAGGTCAGGCATCGAGATGCCCTCCACGTCGCGCTCGATCAGAAACGTCTTCATCGCGTAAACTCCTGCCTGATGTCCGCCGCTGCCATCACCGGCAGGGCAATTTCCCGCGCCAGCTTGCGAATGATCGCTTCGCCGAACGCGTCGAAGGAATTGGCTGTCATCACGAAGGCATCCGGCCCGGTGATCACTCGCGTCTGGTACCAGCCCTCAAGCCCGGCCCCTTCGACCGTGATTGCCAGCCCGTTGATCGTGACGCCCATCGCTTCGGCCCGCTTCCGCGCGGACACCAGCGCCACGTGACGCCGCGGCCTCGGACCAAAGGATTCCTTCCCATCGCCCGAGACATTGATGATCTGACGGGCCGCGCAGACCTCATGCGCCTCCAGAAGGTCAAGCGCCGTCCAGATCCCGCTGCCGATCCCGGTATCACCGGTCACAAGGCGCGGCAGACCTGCGATGTCCGCCGCAAGTCGGGCTGCGTCGTCGGGGGTGTCAACCCGCCGCCAGGGCAAGACCTGAGGCGACATCTCCTCGTCGCCCCAAAGCACCACCGCCACATCCACCACCCCCGCAAAGGCCAGCGCGGCCTGCACCCGCGGGTCCAGGAAAGCGGTCGCATAGCCGTGCTGCTGCAAGGCGAAGTCCCCGTCGTTGATGCTGCCCGAACTGTCGATGGCCAGAACCAGGGCCAGATCGGCGCAAGAGGCAAAAGCTCCGGTGGCGGGGACGCCCCCGGAGCAGAGCGTGATAAAAGACAGTAGCAGATTGAATTTCATGATCAAAACCTTGCCGATAAAACTGAAAATCAGTGTGGCCCGTTCTGCGGTGGAAGTCCTGAAAGAGTTCTGAAGTCTTTCTGAACGACCGGAACCAATCCGGTGTCGTGCGCCTGAAAGCCACCGCCTTTTAAAAATTATGCAAGTCAGTCAACTGTTTACAGCAGGTACATTGTGGTACTGGCTTTGCAGACCCGCAAACGCAGGTCATCCACCAGCCCCAGTCGAAAGTCGTCCGAACGTCGTCGGGCCGATCAATCCGGCCCTGGGCAAGCTTCGTGAAAATGAAGCCTCCATACACTACTCATTTGGGTAGTGACTGCGACTTAAGTGTCGGAAACCGGTGGGATAAGCGCCATGACGCGCGCCGCCAGCGCCGTCTTGTCGGTCACCCCGACCTTCGCATAAGCGTTTTTCAGATGATAGCGCACGGCGTTGACCGTCGTCCCCTGCGCTGCCGCCACCGCCCCCGGTGCCTCGCCCAGCGCCATTGCATAGGCGACCTTGGCCTCGGACGGCGTCAGGCCGAAGATCGTGCGCAGGATTTCCACCGCCATCGGCTGCTGCTCTGCCCGTTGCGCAATGAAGATCGCCGCGTGCCCCCGCGACATCTCTCCCCGCAGGTCGTTGCCGTCCAGCGGCAGGACATAGGCCGAGGCGCGCTCGCCCTCGCGCCCGACCAGCGGCACCCCGATGCCCGAGATGCCAAGGCCCCCCGCCCCCAGCGCGGCCCGGGCGATGGCGGGTTGCAGATAGTCCGGCATCCCCTCGCCCCGCCGCGCCCGGACATGACCGTTCTGGAAGGCCAGAAGATCACCCGCCGACAGGATCGCGTCGGCAAGGGCGTTGCCATAGACCAGCCGCCCACCGGCATCGACGATCAGCACCGCAACCGACAGCGCGTCCAGCACCTGACGATAGAGGGTGAGGGCAAGATTGCTGCGATCCACCATGCTGTTGATCGAAACGGCGCGACGGATATGGGGGATCATCCGGGCCACGAAGTCCTTTTCCCGCTTGCCTATCAGCGGTGACCCGTCGTTCGTTGTCAGGGTCATGTTCCCGACCAGAACTTTTCGATCATAGAAAAGAATGTTCATGCAATCCCTCAAGCCCTGCGGACGCACCCATTCCTGATAGAACTCAGACCGTTGAAACTCAGCCTCGTCCAGCTGCTCCATCTGCACCCAAGGGACATCCACGCCACCGCGCCAATGCGAGCCAATGCCCGGAATTGTGTGCAGAATGCTCGGAAGTCTCTGGAACCACGCATCATCCCAGGCCGTGCTTCTCAGCTGCTGCATCGGGATGCCGTCGCTGGAGGGCATGGAAAGGTCTGCGTATCCGAACATCACATAGGCAAAGCCCAGGTTCGCTCTGATCCGCTCCAGCGTCTGCGGCCACAAATCCGGATTTACCGCGCAGTCGTAGACATCTCCAAGGATCGCATCAAACTGATCCATCAACGATTTCCCATCATTGCGGCTGCACGCCAGCGAAAGTCTGTGTCCACGGCGGACGTTAACCAATATCGTTGTCGGCGGCGTCGTGAATAATGCGTCAGCACACATCCACCAAGGCGGCGCGCCGCAGCTTCGCTCCGGGCTTCGGTGCTGGATCATTCCGTTGCAACCTGCCGTTTGCCTGACACGAGGGCAGCCTGCCGCCACACACTGACCACGACCCCAAACCTTTCCAAGTCCTGAACGTCCGCGCCCAACCCCTTGATTTCCCACAGTCCGCAAAACTGTCCACCGT
>JANMGI010000264.1:0-7406 GCA_031374565.1 Paracoccaceae bacterium
CACCGTCATCGACAACCGCACCCCCTTCGACGTGCAGACCCATGTCCAGGTCACGGCCGAGGGGCAGGAGCGGTTGGTTGTGATGCTGTCGGCCAGTTTCACGGCAGATGCGGCGGGGAAGGTGGGGGTGGCGGAGGTCCAACTTCCGGTGACCTTTGCCGATGTGCTTTGGGGCGATCCGGCCTTGTCGTCGGTCCGCTATGATGCCGACATCGCGGCCCACAAGCCGCAACCCGAAGTCATCCTGAACGCTTCTGCTCACGCTCCCGGCGGCAGACCAGCCGAGGCCGTGACTGTCGGCCTGCAAATCGGTGACGTGCGCAAGGTCCTTCAGGTCACCGGCGACCGCGTCCATCATCTGGGGGCGTTCAGCGCACCAGCTCCGTTCGGTCAGATGCCCCTGACGTGGGAGCGCAGCTTCGGCGGCTCGACCGAGGACGGCGACCGCGACCAGCGCAATCCTGTCGGCATCGGCTATAGTGGTGCCAGGTCCGCCGACCCCGGCGCCCGCAGCGATGCCCCGAACATCACGCGCCCCGACCAGGTGGCCATGTCACGCGACGACCGGCCCGAGCCGGTCGGCTTCGGCAGCATCGGTCGCAGCTGGCAGCCGCGCCTCGCCTTTGCCGGCACCTATGACAAGACCTGGCTCGACACACAGTGGCCACTGCCACCGCTGGACTACGACGCGCGGCACGATCAGTCCGCGCCGCAGGACCAGCAGTCGGCCTCGATCCGCGCCGGAGTCACCGCGACGCTGATCAACATGACGCCTGAGGGCCGCTGGGACTTTCGCGTGCCCGGCCTTGCCATGCCGGTCCGGCTTCTGCGCGACCAAAGCGCCGAGGAGGTCTTTTTCCAGCCTGATACCCTGCTGATCGAGCCTGACCTGCACCGCATCACCCTTAAGGCCCGGATGACCTTCATCACCCGACGCAATGCGCCCAAGCTGCGCGAAATCATCGTCGGCCATGTCTCGCCCGTGTTCCTCAACGCACGTCGCAAGAACAAGGAATATATCAACCCGCTAGGCGGAGACGGAACCCTGCGGGAGGTGCCGGTTTGGGCCAGCTGACCCGGCCTCTCTATGTCGTGGGATCGGGGGCCGTGACTGCCGCAGGCCTCAACGCGCCTCAGACCTGCGCCGCCATTCGCGCGGGCCTCACCGGATTTGCCTTGGAAACCTTGACCGATCCTTTCGGAGCAGAACAGGTCGTGGCGCGCATTCCGTCGAACTGGCGGCTGAAGCGTGATCCGGCGGAATGGATCATCAACCTTGCAGCCCGCGCGATCCGCGAGGCCATGCGTGACTCTGCCGCCCACGACCCAGTACGGCCAGACCGAACCGCCCTGTTCCTGACGCCACCCGAAAGCCGCCGCAACCATCCCTGCTATGACCATGTCGCAGCGCCCGCGATACTGGACCGCATCATGACTGCCTGCGAGTTACGGTTCCACCCGGCCTCGCGCGCATTCGACGGAGGTGCGGCGGCGGGGCTTGGCACGTTGGAGCAGGCCGCGGCATTGATTGCGCAAGGAACGGTCGATCAGGTGATCCTTGCCGGGGTGGACAGCCTGCTGAACGCAACCGATCTTGCGCAGCTTGCGGGCGCGAACCGGCTTTCAGGTGGCGGCAACTCGCAGGGCCTGGTGCCAGGTGAAGGCGCCGCTGCTGTCTGCCTTTCCGCGCGCGCGCCAGACAATCGCCAGCGCCCGACCTGCGCGGTCCTGTCGATTGCCTCTGCCCGCGAAGCAAACACCGTCCTGTCCGAACATTTCAGCCAGGGCCGCGCCATGCTGACCGCCCTGCGCAATGCCAGCCGGAAAGGTGAGGCGGATGGCGAGCCGTTTGTCGACTTTGTCATCTCGAATGCAAATGGAGAGCGCTACGCCGCCTGGGAATCGATGATCACCCGCAGCCGTTTCTACCGCACACGGCGTGACCGAACACCGGTCGCAATGGCGGCGATGTCTGCGGGGGAAACTGGCAGCGCCTCGGCAGCATTGGCCTTGGTTCTTGCACGGGATGCCTTTGGCTCCGCCTATGCACCCGGCAGGGTGGCGATGGCAGAAATCGCGTCAGACGACGGCCTGCGCAGTGCCGCAATGCTGCGGTCGACAACTCCCGCCGCCTGACCCCGGCTACTTAACTCCAGGCTGGAAAGCTGCGCGTCTTGCGCCAGTCCGAAAGCAAAGCCGTCTTGTCCCTGAACCCGGCGCGCATCGCGTCCAGCATCTGGCGCCGCAAAGAGAGGTGCGGCGTGTCCGCCGAATGCGCCTTCAGCCAGGCCTCAACCGTCGTCGGCCGCTGCTCTGACTCTGCACCCACCTCACTGCAAAGATCCGGGTCTATCGGATAGAGGTCGAAGAGAGCAAAAAGCACGGCCTCAGCGTCCTCCCCGGTCAACTGGTGCCAAAGCCAACCTGCTACCGTCTGGTCCCCCACCACCCCGGCGCGCGACAAGGCCAGGGTGTGCGTTTCCGGCCGACGCATCATCGCACCCAACCGGTCCCTGGCAAGATCAGGCGCGGCGATCAGCGCCGCATCCAATGCAAGACCGGCCAAAGCATGGCCGGGCCTTGTCGCCAGATCGTACAGTCGCGCCTTATCCTTGCCAAACCTGGCAAGGGCAAGCGCGGGCCAGACATCCTCGGCCTCCGCAGCCGCCAGATCCACCAGCGGCCCCGTCAGATCGGAACGGCCAAGCTCGAAGGCCAGCCGCGCCGCGCGCGATCTGACATCGGCATCCGGATCAGCAAGAAGACCCGCCAGTGCCACGCCCGGATCTCGCCGGTGATGCGACAGTGCCGTCAGCCCAAGCAGGCGCAGCCCCGGTTCCTTGGACTCAAGCCAGGCGCGCACATATTGGCCAATGATCTGGGCATCCGTCCGCGCCAGCGCCCCGGACAGGCCGCGGCGGCCTTGCGCAGTCTCCAACCCAAAAGAAATCGCCAGCTCCAAGGCTTCGTTCTGCGCGAATGCCGTCATTGAAAGCGCAAAGACTTCCCCCGCGCCTCCGACGGTCTCCACGTACTCCGAAACAATATCAAGCCCGGCTTTGCCCGCCGCGATCAACCCGGCGATGTTTGCCCCAATCCGCTGGTCGCAGCGGCCAAGCTGCACTTCATCCCAGGACTGCCCGTGAACCGCCTGACTGCGCTGTGCAAACAGGAATGCTGCATCCTCGGCATGCTGCCGGACTAGCATCGGAAGGACAGCCAATGTCTTCATCGCTGAAACCGTGTTTGGTCTGATGGCCGCGATCATAGGCTGCGGTTCCGTCCCTGTCATGCTGGAAGAATTCAAGCCGCCGGACCTCGCCGCCAGACTTGCGCGCCCCCGATCCGGCCCCCCCGATTGCCGGGACTGGCCCCCTAGGACTCCATCTCTTTCTTGACTTGCATGTAGGCCGTCAGTACCGCGTTTATCCGCGTCTGATAACCCGGCCCCTGCGCTTTGAAGAAATCCAGCACTTCGGGATCGACCCGCAGCGAGATCAGCTTTTTCCGGGACTGTTCGGGGATGACCACTTCGGTCCAGTCGCCCGACGCCAGCGCCTCAACCCGCAACTCGTCGACCCGGTTGGTCGGGTTCAACACCAGCGGACTGGCCAATGCGCGCTTTTCCGCAATGCTCAACCGCTTCGGAACGTCGTCCACCATTCAAATGCCCTCTTGGATGCCCAGCTTTTTCGCCATGGCGTTTTCGTTGTCGTTCAGTGCCTTGCGCGCCGATTCCATATATACGCCGCGTATATATGTATATTCGGATCGTATATACGGCCCTCGCTCTAGATTTACCTCACTTGGTTTGGCGGAACAAACCCCTTATCTGTGCCCTGACAGTTTCCCGCCGAGGATTTCCCGCAATGACCCCAGAAGACCTACGCGCTGCCGTTGCCGCAGGCATCTTGACCGAAGCACAGGCGGCCTCGCTTTCGGCGCTGGCCAATGATCGTGCGGGAAAACGGGCAAAACTGCCCTCCGAGGATGAGCCGTTCGAATTCTTCCGCGGCTTTTCCGAGATCTTCATTTCCATCGGCCTGATCATCCTTTTGACCGGCGCGACAGCGCTGATCACCGTGTTCGGCGGCTTTGCCCTCCTTACGCTGGTCCCGCTTGCCACTGCCGCTATCGCCTGGTGGTGGGCCGGGTACTTCACCCTGAAACGGCGGATGACTTTGCCGTCGATGGTGCTTGCCACCGCCTACGGCATCGGGATTGTCATCTTCGCCTTCACCCTGCTTGCCCAGGCCGGTCAGGCCGACCGCTCCACCGCGGTCATCGCCTTCGGGGCGTCAGCGCTGGCGATGGTCGTCTGGTATCGCCGGTTCCGCCTGCCTTTCGCCGCCTTCCTGACCGGCGGCTTCGTTCTTGGCGCGGTCTACTCGATCACTGCTTCGGCAACGAACATTGCCGGTGTCGTCGCCGGTGGCGTTTCCGGGAATGGCAGTTTTCGGTCATTCTTCGACCTGAACGAGAACCCCGCCTTCGCCACCGCCACCCTCCTGTTCGGTGTTGGAGCGTTCCTGACCGGCATGTGGTTCGACACCCGCGATCCCTACCGTCTCGGCCGCCACGCCGCGACTGCGTTCTGGTGCCACCTCCTTGCGGCCCCCGCGTTGGTAAATACCGTCGCCGTTACCCTTTTGAACGGCGGCGGTATGGTTTTTCTCGCCATTGCCCTGATCTTCATCTCGCTTCTGGCCCTCGTGATTGATCGCCGCAGCTTCCTGACCGCCGCCATCGCCTACATCGCCCTCGTCATCGCTTGGCTGACGGGTGAAGGCAGCGGGACCACCTGGATCTTCGTCCTCTTGCTCCTCGGCGGTTTCATCACGGCCATCGGCACCTGGTGGGTGCAACTCCGCGCGAAGGTCATGGGGTTACTCCCTGATTTCCCCGGCAAATCCCGCCTGCCGCCGTATGGATCGACCGAATGACAAACCTGACCCCGCGCGAAATCGTCTCGGAACTTGACCGCTTCATCATCGGCCAGAAGGACGCCAAGCGTGCCGTTGCGGTCGCCTTGCGCAATCGCTGGCGGCGCAAGCGGCTGGATGACGACCTTCGGGATGAGGTCTACCCGAAGAATATCCTGATGATCGGCCCCACGGGTGTCGGCAAGACCGAAATATCCCGCCGCCTTGCCAAGCTGGCCAAAGCGCCGTTCCTGAAGGTCGAGGCGACCAAGTTCACCGAAGTCGGCTACGTTGGTCGCGATGTGGATTCCATCGTGCGCGATCTTGTCGATGTCGCCATAACCGACACCCGCGCCCAGATGCGGGACGAGGTGAAAGCCCGCGCTCGCAAGGCTGCCGAAGACCGCGTTGTCGAAGCCCTCGCCGGCAAAGACGCCCGCGAACAAACGCGCGAGATGTTTCGCGGCAAACTGAAACGCGGAGAGCTTGACGACACCATGATCGAGATCGAGGTGGCAGACAGCGCACCCGCCATGCCGATGGGCTTCGGAATGCCCGGCATGGAAACGCAGATGCAGGGTTTGCAAGACCTCTTCAAGACTTTCGGCAACCGCACCAACCGCAAGCGAATGACCGTGTCGCAAAGCTATGAAATCCTCATCGGGCAAGAGGCTGACAAACTTCTGGACGATGAAGCCGTCCGCGCTGCCGCCTTGGAGGCCGTGCAGGAAAACGGCATCGTCTTCCTGGACGAGATTGACAAGATTTGCGCCCGCTCCGATGCCCGGGGCGCCGATGTCAGCCGCGAGGGCGTCCAGCGTGACCTTCTGCCGCTGATCGAAGGCACCACAGTCAGCACCAAGCACGGTCCGGTGAAGACCGACCACATCCTTTTCATCGCTTCCGGGGCCTTCCACATCGCCAAACCCTCGGACCTTCTGCCTGAATTGCAGGGCCGCTTGCCGATAAGGGTCGAACTCTCCCCCCTGACCGAAGAAGATTTCGTCCGCATCCTGACCGAGACTGACAATGCTCTGACCCTGCAATACGCAGCACTGATGGGAACCGAAGAAGTCTCAGTCACTTTCACCCCTGACGGCATCGCGGCCTTAGCCCGCATTGCCGCCGAGGTGAACCGCAGCGTCGAAAACATCGGCGCGCGGCGGCTTTACACGGTGATGGAACGGGTGTTCGAGGAACTTTCCTTCAACGCCCCGGACCGCTCTGGCACGTCAGTGACCGTGGATGCGGCCTTCGTAGAGACGAATCTGGGGGCTTTGGCGCGCTCTGCGGACATCTCGCGTTACGTCCTCTGATACCGAAACCGGGCTTCCCCCGCTGGTGCGGCTTTTGTAGGGTCGTCCGGCAAGCGGGGGGCCTTTTGTGA
Organism: Paracoccaceae bacterium; assembly: GCA_031374565.1. GTDB lineage: Bacteria > Pseudomonadota > Alphaproteobacteria > Rhodobacterales > Rhodobacteraceae > Tabrizicola. Next base: position 6,310 of record JANMGI010000264.1, read on the forward strand.
CCGACGACACCGTCACGCCAATGATGGCGCAATATCTGGAGATCAAGGCGCAGAACCCCGGCGCGCTGCTCTTCTACCGGATGGGCGACTTCTACGAAATGTTCTTCGACGACGCGGTCGCCGCTGCCGCCGCGCTGGACATCGCACTGACCAAGCGCGGCTTCCATCTGGGCGAGCCCATCGCCATGTGCGGCGTCCCGGTCCATGCCGCCGAAGGTTACTTGCTCACCCTGATCCGCAAAGGCTTTCGCGTCGCCATCGCCGAGCAGCTGGAAGACCCTGCCGAGGCAAAGAAGCGCGGTTCCAAATCGGTGGTCAAACGCGACGTGGTCCGGCTGGTCACCCCTGGAACCCTGACCGAAGACTCCCTTCTGGAAGCCCGCCGCCACAACTTTCTCTGCGCCTACGCCGAGGTACGCGATCAGGCCGCGCTGGCCTGGGCCGACATTTCCACCGGCGAATTCCGCGTGATGCCATCGTCCCTTTTGCGGCTTGGTCCGGACCTTGCCCGCATCGCCCCGCGCGAACTTCTGCTCAGCGAGGCGCGAGAGCAGGAAATCAGCGCTGACATTGCGGAAACCGGGGTTTCGGTGACACCACTTTCGCGCGGCAGCTTCGATTCCACCAACGCCGAAAAACGCCTCTGCGACCTTTTCTCGGTGGCATCACTGGACGCTTTCGGCAGTTTTGACCGTGCCGAAGTCTCGGCCATGGGCGCACTGGTCGACTACCTGCATCTTACCCAGCGCGGTCGTATGCCCCTGCTGCGATCCCCCGTGCGCGAGGCGCTGGGTGGCACGATGCAGATCGACGCGGCAACACGCCGCAATCTGGAACTGACCCAGGCCCTGTCCGGTGGCCGCGAAGGCTCGCTTCTTGCCGCCATCGACCGCACCGTCACCGCCGGGGGTGCGCGGCTGCTGGAACGGCGGCTCTCAGCACCCTCGCTGGATCTCTCGGTGATCCACGCGCGTCAGGTTGCGCTTGATTATCTTCTTGAAACCCCTTCGCTTCGCGACCGCCTGCGCGAAGCCCTCCGCCGCGTTCCCGACATCGACCGTGCGCTCTCTCGCCTTGCACTTGACCGCGACGGCCCC